>DASVGZ010000191.1:0-9403 GCA_036379275.1 Acidiphilium sp.
TCCTGGATCGTCGCTGGAAACGATCGCGAAACATGACCGCTTCGCCCATATTTTTCATGGTGTGAAGACGATCGGCGGGCGCTATTCGGTGCTGTCGAAATTCGGCCTGGTTCCTGCCGCCGCCATGGGAATCGACACGCAGAAATTCCTTGCGACCACCGCGCATATGGTCACCGGCTGCGGTTCCGATGTGCCGGCGGACCGCAATCCCGGTGCCGAACTCGGCCTGCTTCTCGGCGTTGCCGCGAGGGATTTCAAGCGTGACAAGGTTACGGTCATTGCCTCGCCGAAAATTGCCGATCTCGGCGCATGGCTTGAACAACTGATCGCGGAATCCACCGGCAAGCAGGGGCGCGGCCTGATTCCGGTCGATGCCGAAGCCCTGGGCGAGCCCCGCGTTTACGGCAAGGATCGTGTGTTCGCCTATCTGGTTCTGGACGGTAATGAGCAGAAGGCGCAATCCGATCATGTCGCCGCTCTTGCGAAGGCGGGGCACCCGGTGGTGCGCATCGCGGTGCGCGATGTCGAGCATATCGGGCAGGAGTTTTTCCGCTGGGAGGTTGCGACAGCGGTGGCCGGCGCGGTGATCGGCATCGATCCGTTCGATCAGCCCGATGTCGAGGCGAGCAAGGTCAAGACCCGTGCGTTAACCGAACAATATGAGAAGTCCGGCGGCATCGCTCAGGACGAACCGGTTTTCCACGCGAACGGGATCGCCATTCATGCGGATGCGAAAAATGCCGAGGCGCTTGGCCAGCACAATTCGCTATCGGCCTATCTCGCGAAACATTTCGGCCGTGCCCATGCGGGCGATTACATCGCCGTTCTTGCCTACATCGAGCGCAACGATGCGCATGGCAAGGCACTGGAAGCGATCCGGACCCGGTTGCGCGATGCGCGCAAGGTCGCGACCTGTCTCGGCTTCGGGCCGCGTTTCCTGCACTCGACCGGTCAGGCCTACAAGGGCGGACCGAACAGCGGCGTGTTCCTTCAGATCACCACGGACGATGCCCACGATCTTCCGGTTCCAGACCAGGCCTACAGTTTCGGTCAGGTCAAGGCCGCGCAGGCCGCAGGCGATCTCAGCGTCCTTGTCGAACGCGACCGCCGGGTTCTGCGGGTACACCTGAAAGAGGTCGAGGCCGGGCTTGCCGAACTCGCCGAGGCCGTCGATCAGGCATTTCATTAGGTCATGATGTCACCGCAACAGCGCGGCCATGCGATCGACCTCGCGATCATTTTGACAGGCGGGCCGACCGGCTGTGTCGGTCCCGTTCTAACGCAAATGGAGTAGAATCATGAAAATCGGAATCGTCGGTCTCGGACGCATGGGCTCGAATATCGCGCGCCGCCTTATGCACGCGAAGCACGAATGCGTGGTCTTCGACAAATCCGCCGATCCGGTCAAGGAACTCCAGGGCGAGGGAGCGACCGGCGCGACCGATCTCGCCGCACTGGTCAAGGCGCTGGAGAAGCCGCGCGCCGTATGGGTGATGCTGCCATCCGGCCATATCACCGAGGAAACCATTGAAACTCTTGCCGGGTTGATGGAGGACGGGGATACCATCATTGATGGCGGCAATACTTTCTACAAGGATGATATCCGTCGCGCCGCGACGCTCAAGAAAAAGGGCATCCGCTATGTCGATGTCGGCACGTCCGGCGGCATCTGGGGGATCGAGCGCGGCTACTGCATGATGATCGGCGGCGATGCCGATGTGGTCAAACATCTCGATCCGGTTTTCAATACATTGGCTCCTGGCCGTGGCACGATCGAGCAAACTCCCGACCGGGGCGGGCGCGATCCGCGCGCCGAACAAGGGTATATCCACGCCGGTCCCTGCGGTGCCGGCCATTTCGTCAAGATGGTGCATAACGGTATCGAATACGGGTTGATGCAGGCTTATGCCGAAGGGTTCGACGTTCTGCGCAACAAGTTCTCGGACGATTTGCCGGAGGATCAACGCTTCGATCTCAACCTCGCGGATATTGCCGAGGTGTGGCGGCGCGGCAGCGTGATTTCGTCCTGGCTTCTGGATCTGACGGCGTCTGCCCTCGCGAAGGATGAGCAGCTTTCCGAATACACCGGATTCGTCGAGGATTCCGGCGAGGGACGCTGGACCATCGAGGCCGCGATCGAAGAGGCGGTGCCGGCGGAGGTGCTGACCGCGTCGCTCTATGCGCGATTCCGCTCGCGCCGCGATCATACGTTCGGTGAGAAAATGCTTTCGGCGATGCGGCAGGGCTTTGGCGGCCATATCGAACTGGGACACGACACCGGCAAGAAAGGGGGCTGATCATGGCGGCAATCGCGAAACATCCGTTGCGCGACGATACGACCGTTGAGCAGAAATCGTCGGCAAAGCCGGCTGGTCCCTGCAGTGTCGTGATTTTCGGTGCCGGTGGAGATCTCACCAAACGGCTGTTGATGCCGGCTCTCTATAATCTTGCCCACACCGGTTTGATTTCGGACAAATTTGCTTTGGTCGGCGCGGACATCGCCAAACTCACCGCCGAGGACTGGGCAAAGTCGCTGCACAAGACGCTGGAAGGATTTGTCGGCGATCCCAACGCTGAAGATCAGATCAAAAAAATCGATGAAAATGCCTGGAGCAGATTCGCAGGCAACCTTTCCTACGTTCAGGGCGATTTCACAGATCCTGCCCTTTATCAGTCTCTGAAGCAGGAACTGGAAACGCTCGAATCCAGACACGGCACCGGCGGTAACCGGCTGTTTTATCTTGCGGTGTCAGACCGGTTTTTCGGCACCATTGTTGAACAGCTCGGCAAATCCGGTCTTGCCGCCGAAAAAGATGACGATCAGAATGCTCCCTGGCGACGGGTGATCATCGAAAAACCGTTCGGGCACAGTCTCGAATCCGCGCGCGCCCTGAATGCACAGGTGCTCGGTGTTCTCAAGGAGAAGCAAGTCTACCGCATCGATCATTTCCTTGGCAAGGAAACGGTGCAGAACATCATGGCGTTGCGTTTCGGAAACGGTATTTTCGAGCCGATCTGGAATCGGGATCAGATCGAACTGGTTCAGATCACGGTCGCGGAAACCGTCGGCGTCGAAGCGCGCGGCAAGTTCTACGAGCAGACCGGCGCCCTGCGCGATATGGTGCCGAACCATGTGTTCCAGTTGCTTGCGATGGTGACGATCGAACCGCCGGTCGGCTTCAGGGACGAGGCGATCCGTGACAAGAAATACGAACTGTTCGCCGCGATCGAAACGCTGACAGAGGCCGACGCGGTGCGTGGTCAGTACGGCACGGGCCAGGTTTCCGGCAAATCGGTGAATGCCTATCGCGATGAACCGAATGTCGCGAAAGATTCGTCGACCGAGACCTATGTCGCGGTGCGTCTGAAGATCAACAACTGGCGCTGGGCCGGCGTGCCGTTCTACATCCGCACCGGTAAACATATGTCCCAGCGGATGAGCGAGATTGCCATCCGTTTCAAGAAGGCACCGCTTGCCGCGTTCCAGGGAGAGTCGCTCGACGCGATGCCGCCGAACTGGCTGGTTCTGCGAATTCAGCCCGATGAAGGGATTTCCCTGCAATTCGAGGTCAAGCACCCCGGTCAGACGATGAGTCTCACTCCGGTGAAAATGGATTTCAGCTATCGCGACTGGTTCGCGCCGGAACCGAATGTCGGTTACGAAACCCTGCTTTACGATTGCATGATCGGCGATCAGACACTGTTTCAGCGTGCCGATATGGTGGAGGAAACCTGGCGGGTCGTTCAGCAGGTTCTCGATCACTGGGGAACGACGAAGCCGGCGGATTTCCCGAATTACGAATCCGGCAGCGCCGGCCCGGAAGCGGCGGATCGCCTTCTGTCGGATGACGATCCGACGCGGCAATGGCGGGAGGTCGCTTTGCCGGAAACGGGTGGGCGATCATGAGCCGCGCCATCGAGCTTGTGCTTGCGGATGTCGATGGCACGCTGGTTACCAATGAGAAGGTTCTGACCGAAGACGCAAAGCGCGCGGTCGCCGGGTTGCACAAGGCCGGTATCAAATTCGCGATCACCAGCGGTAGGCCACCACGCGGCATGGCGATGGTGAGCAAGCCGCTCGCGCTCGATACCCCGGTTGCCGGCTTCAATGGCGGTGTTCTGGTCGCGCCCGACCTGACGACGGTGATCGACAGTCACGATCTGCCGGGCGATGTTATCGTGCCGACGCTTGCGTTGCTTGAAAAACACGGCCTCGACGCATGGGTCTATACCAAACGGCGCTGGCTGGCGCGGGACCGGTCTGCCCCTCATGTCGAGCGTGAGGCGCGCACCGTCGAATTCGAGCCGGAGATCGTCGGTGATTTTTCCGATATCGATTCGAAAACCGTAGTCAAGATCGTCGGCGTCTCCGACGATCAGGAAAAGATGAAGCAGGCGCTCAAGGCCGCTGAGGACGAATTCGGCGATAATATCGCGGCTTCGTGCTCGCAACCTTATTATCTCGACATCACTAACGCGAAAGCGAACAAGGGCGGCGTGGTCGATTCGATGTCGCGCATTCTGGGTGTGGCGCCGGAACGCATCGCGACTATTGGTGACATGCCGAATGACATCCTTATGTTCAGACGCAGCGGCATGTCGATCGCGATGGGGCAGTCCAGCGATGAGGTCAAGCAGCAGGCCAAATTCGTTACCGACAGCAACGAGGATGAAGGATTTGCCAGAGCGATACGGCGCTTCATCCTCGATGGAGATGGCGCATGAAGCCGGCATTCGGTGAAATTCTGGTTGTTCCCGATGCCGAGGCATTCGCCGAAGCTGGAGCGAGGTTGTTCGCCGATGCCGTTACGGCTGTGTCGGACCGCTTCGTTGTCGGGCTTGCCGGCGGTTCGACCCCGAAAACGCTTTACCAGAGACTTGCAGCCGCACCGTATCGACAGAAAATTCGCTGGTCTGCGATCGATTTCGTGCTCGGCGATGAACGGTTCGTGTCACCGGACGATGACGACAGCAATCTTCATATGATCCGCATGGCGTTGTTCGACCAGCTCGACCATGCGCCGCCCCGGGTTCATCCGGTACCGTTCGATGGATTGACGGTAGAGAAGGCGGCTGTGTCCTATGAGAAAACCCTGAAATCTCTTTACGGGGCAGAACAACTTGCGCCCGGGCGGCCGTTTTTCGATATCTGTTTTCTCGGCATGGGAAATGACGGTCATACCGCATCGTTGCTTCCGGGTCAGGCGAAGTTGCTTGACGAGCGGAACCGCTGGGTTTTACCGGTCACCGAAGGGCGTCCTGAGGCGCGCGTGACATTGACTTTCCCAGTACTCGAAAGCGCGAAACTGGTCATTTTTGCCGTCACGGGTGCGGGAAAGCAGCCTATGCTCGACCGCATCCTGAGCGGCGAGGAACGCGACGTTCCGGCGGCGCGGCTGCGTCCGCAGGGCCGTCTTCTGTGGCTTGTCGATCGTGCGGCAGCCGGACGCTGGGCGGATTGAGCGAGACGACGCTGATGGCCACGACGGACGATCAGAAACGTGCGGCTGCCCGCGAGGCAGCAAAACTGGTCGAGCATGGAATGCGGCTTGGCCTTGGAACCGGCTCGACTGTTGCGTATTTTCTGGATGCCCTGGCGGAACGGATCAAAACCGAAACTCTCGGTGTCACCTGTGCTGCCACTTCGGTTGCGACCGAACGCCGGGCTGCCGGCCTCGGCATCAAGGTGACGGCGCTCGATTCCGTGCTCGATCTCGCGGTCGATGGCGCCGACGAGGTGGAGTTCGGCAGCCTTCGTCTCATCAAGGGTCTTGGCGGCGCCTTGTTGCGCGAAAAACTGATCGCTGAATCGTCGCATCGTTTCGTCGTCATCGCGGATCAGGGCAAACTGGTCTCGCGTCTGGGCGAACGATCGAAACTTCCGGTCGAGATCGTGAATTTTGCCGCCGCGCGCACCATCGCGCGAATCCGCGATATCGGTCTTACTGTCGAGTTGCGCAAGCGACCGGATGGAACGGTTTTTCTTTCCGACAACGGTAATGTCGTTGTCGACTGCGTTCTGCCTGCCGGAACCGAAGCGGTTTCGCTGCACCACGCCCTGAAATCCATTGCAGGCGTGGTCGAAACCGGCCTGTTTCTTGCCGGCTGCGATTGCGCGCTCGTCGGTTATGATGATGGCAGCACGCGGCGCTTCGATGGCGATGTGTTTGCGCGTCTCGGGGTTTCCGCCATGATCGCGACGCTTCGCGCCCTGTCCCTGCCGCGCCTTGCCCGCAAACCGCTGGTTGCGGTGATGGGCGTTTCCGCATCGGGCAAGAGCACGATCGGCGCGATGCTTGCCGGCGTGCTCGATGTCACGTTCTGCGACGGGGATGATCTGCACCCCGCTTCGAACCGGCAGAAAATGCACGCCGGCCAACCGCTGGATGACAATGACCGGATGCCCTGGCTGCATCGTGTCGCCCGGCAGCTTCGCGGCTGGCGCGAAGCGGAATCGGGTGGCGTCATCGTCAGTTCTCTCCTGACGCGACGTTATCGCGATCTTGTGCGTGGTGGAACGAAGGATATCGCCCTAATTCATCTCGTGGGCGATCGTGATCTGCTTGCCGGCCGCATCGCGGCGCGGCACGGGCATTTCATGCCTGCGGAACTGCTCGACAGCCAGTTTGCCACGCTGGAGCCACCCGGCGAGGACGAGAATGTCATTGTGGTAAATGTTGACGCATCGCCGATCGCGATTGTCAGAACGATTGTGGAACGCCTTACCGAACGAGAGAGGTGTTTTTGACCCGAATGGAGGATTGATCGCTCATGGCGCTTCGAATCGAAGACTACGCCCTGATTGGCGACCGGCAGACCGCGGCCCTGGTGGGCAAGGACGGCTCGATCGACTGGCTATGCCTGCCGCGTTTCGATTCCGATGCCTGCTTCGCGGCCCTGCTGGGAACCCGTGAGAACGGCCGCTGGCTGATCGCGCCGAGTGCCGGGATCGAGAAAACCACCCGCCGCTACCGTGATGCCACGCTGGTGCTTGAGACCGATTTTCAGACCGACTCCGGTGCCGTCCGTCTTACCGACTGCATGGTGCCGCATCCTCATGACACCACCCGTATGGTCCGGCTTGTCACCGGGCTTTCGGGCAGCGTCGCGATGCGGCTGGAACTCGTTTTCCGGTTCGGCCTGGGCCGGGTCGTGCCATGGGTTCGCCGTATGCCGGGTCACGAAGGCATTATCGCGACCGCTGGCCCCGATATGGCAATCGTCTGGGCCGACGTTCCGCTCGAAGGGCGCAATCAGCATACCGAAGCGGAATTTACGGTGGAAGCCGGCAAGACCGTTGCTTTCGCAATGGAATGGGTGCCATCGCATCGCCATATGCCGAAGCGGTTCGATCCTGTGCACAGCGTCGAGCAGGCGGTGGGAAAATGGCAGAGCTGGGCCCGGAAGTCGCCGGTCAAGGGCCACTGGGCCGATATCGTGACACGGTCGCTGCTCACGCTGAAGGCGCTGACCCATTGGGAGACCGGCGGCATCGTCGCGGCAGCGACGACCTCGTTGCCGGAGCAACTGGGCGGGGAGCGAAACTGGGATTATCGCTATTGCTGGCTGCGCGATGCGAGTTTCACACTCCAGGCCCTTCTGAATGCCGGATATCACGACGAGGCGAATGACTGGCGCCGGTGGCTGGATCGGGCTGTCGCAGGCAGTGCCGCCGATATCCAGATCATGTACGGGCTTGCCGGTGAAAGGCGCTTGATCGAATGGCAGGCCGACTGGCTGGACGGGTATGAAAACTCCAGGCCGGTCAGGGTCGGCAATGCGGCGGCCGGACAGAGGCAACTCGATGTTTTCGGCGAGATGATGAACACGCTCTATCTCGGGCATCGTCACGGCTCGAAGCATGACGAGAATAGCTGGCAACTCCGCCGCAATCTTCTCGACGATCTGGAAAAAATCTGGGCGGACCCGGATGAGGGCATCTGGGAGGTACGCGGCGGCCGTCAGCAGTTCGTCCACTCGAAGGTGATGGCCTGGGTTGCCTTCGACCGTGCGATCCGCTCGGTGGAGGAACTCGGTTACGAGGGACCGGCCGACCACTGGCGCAAGATCCGTCAGGAGATTCACAAACAGGTCTGCGCACAGGGCTTCGATGCCGCGAAGAACAGCTTCGTTCAGGTATATGGCTCAAAATCGCTCGATGCCAGCCTTCTGCTTCTCGCGGTCGTCGGGTTCCTGCCGCCGGACGACCCGCGCATCGTCGGCACGATCGCCGCGATCGAACAGGAACTTATGCTGGATGGCTTTGTCCGCCGCTACAATACCGATGCCGGCGGCGACGGGCTTTCCGGCACCGAAGGCGTGTTTCTCGCTTGCAGTTTCTGGCTCGTCGATAATTACGCGCTCATGGGCCGCAAGCACGACGCCGAGGCCTTGTTCGAAAAACTCATCGCGCTCCGCAACGATGTCGGCCTGTTCTCCGAGGAATACGACACCGTGGCGCGGCGCCAGATCGGCAATTTCCCGCAGGCCTTCACTCATGTTGCCCTGGTCAATTCGGCGCTGCGGCTCAGCGCGATGGGCTGAGAGTCCGTTCCGAAACGGGCTCTGATCGGGCTATTGCATCAGGTGCTCGACGGTCGGTTCCAGTGCCCGGGCGATGCGCTGCATTCCGGTGGCATCCGGGTGCAGTGCCGGCTGCGGCGGATGCAGCCTGGGATCGACATAGAGTGAGGCATCGGGTTTGCCATCGTGTTCCAGAACCGCGCCGACATCGCGGAATGTCACCACCGGGTTGTGCGCATAAATCCGGGCAAGATCGGTGTTGATCTTCACCGTCTCGGCTGAAATCCACGCCGAGCGGATCGAAGGCAGAATGCCGACCAGAAGAATTTTCGCACCCGGCACGCGATGGTGCAGATTGTCGATCACGGCCTCGATTCCCGGTACGGTCTTGCGCGCCCCCCAATGCGTCGCTCCCAGATTGTTCGCGCCGATCAGGACGATGACCAGTTTTGGATGCAGCCCGTTGAACTCGCCGTGGTCCAGCCGCCAGATCACGCTTGCCGTGGTATCGCCGATCAGGCCGAAATCGAGTGGATCGTACTGCCCGTAATAGCGGTTCCATACCGGCAGGATGTTCTCGAACGGCTCCTTTCCGGTGCGCTGCCAGTACTGGGTGATCGAATCGCCCAGCCACACCAGTTGCGCGCCCGGATCGGCGTGCGCCTGATGCAGGGTCAGGTCGAACCGCTCGCGCCACCACGGAAGATCGGTCCGCCCGATCGGCACGGCGGCGAGATTCACCGCAGCGTGGGCGGCGAACGGAAAGACCAGAAGAAGACCGAGCAGAATGCGACGGGTCATGGTTGCCTCGATGGATCGTGCGCGCCGAATACGCGCGGAAAGAAAAACAGATACGCTCCCTGAAACGCGCCCGCGAGCA
>DASVGZ010000192.1:0-2041 GCA_036379275.1 Acidiphilium sp.
TTTCCCGCGATCGGCGACACGCTCGGCCTTGAAGCCGGCGCCGGCCTCAGCCTCGCGATCGACGGGGAATTCGGCCCGGGCCTCGCCGCCGAGGCCGACAACCTGATCCTGCGCGCGGCGCGGCGCTTCGCGGATGCCGCCGGTAAGCCGGTCGACATTGCCTTCACCCTGACCAAGTCCCTGCCAGTCGCCTCCGGAATCGGCGGCGGCTCGGCCGACGCGGCTGCGGCGCTGCGTTTGCTCGCTGCGCACTGGAATTGCCCGGTTCCGCCCGGCCTCGCCCTGTCGCTCGGCGCCGACGTGCCGGTCTGTCTCGCCAACCGCCCGGCACGGATGGGCGGCATCGGCGAAATCCTCACCGAAGCCCCGGCGCTGCCGGAGTTCGGCATGATTCTGGTCAATCCCGGAATCGCGGTTTCGACCCCGGCGATCTTCGCCGCGCGCGAAGGCGCGTTCTCGCCGCCCGCCGAACTCCCGGCGCGCTGGGAGAATGCCGCGGCGATGGCCGAAACCCTCGCCCGCCTGACCAACGATCTCGAACCTCCGGCGATCCGCCTCGCCCCGGCGATCGGCGAGGTTCTCACCGCCCTGAGTGCGGCGCCGGATTGCCTGCTCGCCCGGATGAGCGGCTCCGGCGCCACCTGCTTCGGCATTTTTCCCACCGCCGGCGCGGCCGCCCGCGCCGCCTCAACCCTCACCCACCCCGGCTGGTGGGTCCGGAGCAGCGCATCGGCGTAGTCGCCGAAAAACGCCTGATGCCGCCACTGCAAGCTTCGATTGCGTCGCCCTCTCACTCATGCTAGAAAATCGACCAGTCGAATCGACCAACCGAAGTGGCGCCCCTATGCGAGACATCCAGGCTTCCGAGGCCAAGACGCATCTGCCGCAAATCCTGGACGCGGTGGAACGCGGCGAAACCGTCCGCATCACCCGTCATGGTCGTCCGATCGCGCGCATCGTCCCCGAAATCGGCAGGCGGCAGGCCGAAATCGACAAGGCGATCGCGAACATCAAGGCACTGCGGCGCCGCACCGGAAAGATCACCCTGGAGGAAATTCTCGAATTTCGTCACGAAGGTCACAAATACTGACATGGCTTTCGTTCTCGACGCTTCCATCGCCGCATGTTGGGCCTTCGACGATGAGGATCATCCCGTCGCAGCCCTCGCCCTCGAACGGATTCGCACGGACGAGGCTGTTGCGCCGAGCCTCTGGTGGTTTGAAATCCGCAACACGCTGATCACCGGCGGGCGCCGTGGCCGCCTGACCGAAACCGACACGACGACATTCCTGCGCGAACTGTCCCGGTTCGGCATCATCATCGACCATACCCCCCGGGAAGCCGCCATTCTCGCGCTTGCGCGGCAGCATCGGCTCACCGTCTACGACGCAAGCTATCTCGAACTGGCGCAACGCGAGGCGTTGCCGCTTGCAACACTCGATACCGATCTTCGGAAAGCCGCTGCCGCACTCGACATCACACTGCTCGGCACGCGAGCATAACAGCCAACCCTGCCGTCTTTCTATCCGACAACCGGATAGAACGGCCTCCCCCAGTCATCTTGCGGATTATCCATCATCAGATCCACGAAAACCGGCATCAGGAACCCGAGAATCGCGGCGCCGTCGCGCACCTGCTTGCGGTTCACGCCGCTGTTCCATGTCGATCCGCCATGAACCAGCTGGTTGCGCAGAACATACAGACGGTCAAAGACAAAACCCAGAACCCTGACAGTATCGCCCGCCTGAAAGGCGCGCCCGAATGACTGCGCCGAATCCCTGAGCCTGTCTTCCCAGCTTTCGAAGCCGTCGATTCCGTTATGGTGCTGCCAGAACGGGTTGAAGACATAGCAGTTGTTCATCAGGAGCCGAACCGGCCCGGAAAACTGCTGCCACAGCGCATCGTAGATACGCCGGCTCTTGTCCCGTTCGACCAGTTTTCCGAAATAATCCTTGAAGACGGTGCGTTCGCCAGACACCGGCGACTGGAATTCCCGCTCGTCCGCATAGGCGGCATTGAACGCAATCCAGAGAAACACGAA
>DASVGZ010000193.1:0-7439 GCA_036379275.1 Acidiphilium sp.
GTCGCGGGCGCGCTGTCGGTCGCCGGCGGGTACGATCTTGCCGGCGATTTCGATCTGCCCGGTCTCTCCGGCACGGCGCTGGATATCGGCTCGGGCGGGTTCGTGCTGTTCGACGCCAACGCCGTCGCAACGCTCGGCGGCGCAGCCATCGTCGGCGATACGGCCGGCGCCGGCACGCTGGGCGTCGCCGGAACCCTGCTCGCGCCGGGCCAGACCGTGAGTGTCGGCGGGGCTTCGGCGGGCGGCAGCCGGTTCGAGGTCACCGGCACGGTCGAAGGTGGCGATCTTGTCGTCGGCACGGCTGCCCCGGCGATCGCCGATATCGCGGGCGTCATCGGATTTTCCGCGACCACGCTCGGCGCGTCCGGCACCCTGAATGCCACCGGCACTGCCTCCCTCGCTCTCGGCGCGCTCGATATCGTCGCCGGCACGCTCGATCTCGCTGATAGTGCCCGCGCCTCCGCCGCATCCGCGACCCTCGCCGGGGGCGCGATCACGCTCGCCGACCAGGCCTCGTTCGCCGTAAGCCAAAGTCTCGACCTCACGGATGGAACCGTCTCGATCTGGCAGGAAGCCAGCCTCACCGCCGGTTCGATCACCATCGGCGCGGGAGCCACGCTTGCCGGAGCAGGGACGATCGACGCTCCGGTTGCTGTCTCCGACACGCTTGAAGCGGGCACGCTCGAAGCCGAAGCGGGCGCCCTCGTTCTGGACGGCGATCTCACCGGTAGCGCAACCATCGCGGCGGGCGCGGCCCTCACCCTCGCGGGAAGCGTGTCCGGCGGCACCATCGGCTTCGCGGGCACGGATGCGCTGCTCACCCTCGACGACCCCGCCGCGATGCAGGACGCGGTGGCGAATTTCGCCGCCGGCGACGCGATCGACCTGATCGGCGTCGCTCCCTCGCTGGTCAGTGTCGCGAACCGAACGGTCAGCATCGCCGATCCGGGCAGTTTTGCTCTCTCGACCGCTTCAGGTCAGCCGGCCCCGGTGGTGTCGGGCGACGGTCACGGCGGCAGCCTGATCACGTCGGGCGGCGCGATGCCCTGCTTCGCACGGGGCACAAACCTGCTCACGCCGGACGGCTGGCGGCCGGTGGAAACCCTCCGCCCCGGCGATGCGCTGGTCACGCTCGGCGGCGTCCCCCGCCGCATCGTCTGGATCGGTTGGCGCTGCATCGACCTCGCGACCGACCCGGATGTCGATCTGCTCCGCCCGGTGGTGATCGCACCCGGCGCCTTCGGTCCCGGAAGGCCGCGCCGCGCGCTCGCCATCTCGCCGCTGCACGCGGTGTTCGCTTCGGATGTGCTGGTGCCGGCCGCGCTTCTGGTCAACGGCGCCACCGTCGTCCGGGACGGATCGGGCTTCGCGGTCACCTATTACCATGTCGAACTCGATCGCCACGAGATCGTTCTGGCCGAGGGATTGCCGGTCGAAACCTATCGCGACAACGCCAACCGTGCGCGTTTCGCCGGCGCGCTCGGCACGCCCGGCGGATACCTGCCGGCCTGCGCCGACCTGGTCTCCGGCGGCGCGAGGCTGCGCGATATCCGTGCCGGACTGCACCGCAGGGCGCTGGCGCTCGGCCACCGGATCATCCACGATCCCGGGTTCGCGGCCGGAACCGGTTCGCAAACCGTCGCCTCTCGGCGCTTCGGCTCCCGGATGATCCTCGACCTGCCGCGCCCGGCCGCCCGGGTCATCCTGCGCGCGGCCTGCGCGGTTCCGGCCGAAACCGATCCCGCCTCCGGGGATCGCCGCCGCCTCGGCGTCTGCCTGGGGCGGGTCCGCGCCGATGGCCGCCTGGCCGTTGCCGAACCGGGCGCGGGCTGGCACGAGCGCGCGTCCGGCGACCGGGGCCGGTGGAGTATGGAGAGCGCCGAACTGCTTCTCCCCCGTCCTGTGCTGCGGGTCAGCGTCGAAATCCTCGGCAGCGTGCCGCGCTGGCGGCGCGACACCGCCCGTCCCGCGATTTGACAATCCCCCCGGCCTCGGCTAGCGGCACCCGCATTGCCGGGAACGTGGACGCATCTTCGGGATGCGCGCCCGTCCTGCCGTATATGCGGCAGGGCCTACCGGTGCAACACGAAGAAAAAGGAGTGCGGCACGCATGACCAAGCGTACCGAAAGCAAGTACAAGATCAACCGCCGCCTCGGCGTCAATCTCTGGGGCCGCTCGAAATCGCCGATCAACAAGCGCGAATACGGTCCCGGCCAGCACGGCCAGCGCCGCAAGAAGCCGTCGGATTTCGGCGTGCAGTTGATGGCCAAGCAGAAGCTGCGCGGCTATTACGGCAATATCAGCGAAAAGCAGTTCTACCGCTATTACGAGGAAGCGGTGCGCCGCCGGGGCGACACCTCGGAAAACCTGATCGAACTGCTGGAGCGCCGGCTCGATGCGGTGGTCTATCGCATGAAATTCGCGATCACCCCGTTCGCCGCCCGCCAGTTCGTCAGCCACGGCCATGTCATGGTGAACGGCCACCGGGTGAACATCGCCTCCTATCAGGTCCGCGATGACGACGTGGTCGAGGTCCGCGAGAAATCCAAGCAGCTCGCCATGGTGCTCGACGCCACCCAGAGTGCCGAGCGCGACGTGCCGGAGTATATCGAGGTCGATCACCGGGCGATGAAGGGCCGCTACATCCGCGCCCCGAAACTGTCCGACGTGCCCTACCCGGTGCAGATGGAACCGAACCTCGTCGTCGAATTCTATTCGCGCTGATTTTTGCTCCTGTCAGACGGCCCGCGATGCCCGGTCAGACCGGTCATCCGGGCCGTTTTTCGTTGTTTGACCCGTCGCAACGGTCGCGTCGTTTGATGTGCCGGTCAAGAATACTGTAGCCTTGCCACCCGGGAATGATGCAGAATGACGTGATGACGACATTTCAGACCGACCGCCATTTGTTTGGCTCTTTATAATAGGAGGCAACAATGCAAACGATCTATGAAATGGATAACAACGGTTTTTCCGGGGTGAAATGGTCGAAAGTCACCTCGATGGAAAAGAAGTGGTTTCGAAAACGAAAAGTTACCAAGGGTGTTCAGGCTCAGACAGCCAAGCTGACAGAAGGCTTGTGTTTCGGTTATTCGGTGACATGGGTGCGCAAGATGCTGGAAGGATTGCCGCTCGACGAAACTGTGCCAACGCAGTTGCAGGCAGGGTTGCTTCAGCAGAAGGTCGAGATGTGGCAGAGATCCGGCGGCTGGGATAATGCGATCAACCGGACGTGCAAGGATCTTGGCCTGGTCGTGGTGCGAAAAGTCTCGCCGCTATGGTCCGATACCGCGCGTGAAATGACGAAATGGAGCGGGTTTTTCATTGTGGATATTGGCATCCATTGGGTCGCGATGGGGCACAAAAATCACAAATATTACTATTTCGATGCCAATGAAGGATTTTTTGTCTACGACAACCGCATCGAATTCCGTACGGATGTGAACAGTCCAGATAATTTTGGATATTACCATAACGATAAATGGATGACGAATTCGGGAGAAGTCTGCAATTGCTATCAATTGGGATTGGCATGAGGCAGAAGACAGGGGGTAATCATCTGGCGCGCCCGCTCAACCATCCTGCTGTCCGATGATTCATCTCCTTTCGTCTTGCCACACGCGCCGGAGCAGGCACTATGCCTGTTCCGGCGTCGCATTTTCGCACCCGGTTTGGAGGTGGGCATGACAGGACCAGAAACCGGCAGGGCCATTGGCGTGAAGCAGCTTCGCCGCGCGGCGACGATCGCCGCTGCTCTGGGCATGGCCGGCACGCTCGCGGGCTGCATCTCGCTCGGCGGCGGCTCGCCGCCCCAGAAAACCTATATCGTCGTGCCGCCGGGCACGCAGGCGGTTCAGGTGCCGCCGGGCACCCAGGTGGTTCCGGCGCCCAACGACTGACCGCCTGTGACGAGCCTATGATTCCGGCGGGAAAACCTGGCTCCTGACCTCGCCGGCAAAACGGCCGATCGCATCGCGGATCAGCCCGGCGCCGTCGAGATATACCTTGGCGAAACCGGGCACATAGCCTCCGGTCAGGTTGAGCACGTCGTGCAGAACCAGAACCTGCGCATCGGTGCCGCCGCCCGCGCCGATGCCGATGGTCGGCACCGGAACCCGCCGCGTGATCTCCGTCCCGAGCGCCGAGGGAATCGCCTCCATCAGCACCATGCGCGCACCAGCCTCGGCCAGGGCGATCGCGTCGCCGGTCAGCCGCGCCGCCGCATCCTCGGTCTTGCCCTGACGCTTGAACCCGCCGAACTGGCGAACATGCTGCGGCGTCAGCCCGATATGCGCGCAGACCGGCACCGCCCGCGCCGACAGGAACGCCACGGTCTCCACCATGGCAGCACCACCCTCGATCTTGATGATGTCGGCCCCGGCCTTGAGCAGCTCGGCCGCGCTGGCGAAGGCCTGCGCCGGCCCGGTTTCGAAGCTGCCGAACGGCAGGTCGGCCATGATCAGACAGTCCGGCGCACCGCGCGCAACCATGCCGGTGTGATAGACGATCTGTTCGAGGCTGACATGCAGCGTGTCGCGCTGGCCGTGAACCGTCATCCCCAGCGAATCGCCGACCAGAATGCCGTCGATCCCGGCTTCCTGCGCCAGCCGCGCGAACGGATAATCATAGGCGGTGATCACCGCCCGGCGCTCGCCGTCGCGCTTGGCTTTGTCCCAGGACGCGATCGACTTCCGGTCCGCCTTGCGCGCCGGTTTCGCCGCCTCGACCAGCTTGTCCATTCCGCTCTCCGTTGTCATGGCGCGCCGAGCCCGCCATCGGGCAGAATCCGCTCCAGCGTGCCGGTGCCGATGTCGAAGTGGAATCCCTGAACGAACAGATGCCCGGCGGCGTGCGCCTCGGCGATCCAGGGAAACGTCATCAGGTTGTCGAGTGAAACCCGCACGGTCTCGATCTCGGCGGCCTTGCGCAGTGCGCCGGCATCGCCGCCAGCTATCGCTTCGGCCCTCGGTTTCGCGGGGGCCGCGATGCACATCCAGTTCGCGATGAAGTCGCGCGCATCCGGCGGCGCATCATGGAGCAGGGCATGAACCCCGCCGCAACTGCTGTGGCCGATCACCGCGATACGCTGTACCTTCAGCACCTTCACGCCGAATTCCAGAGCGGCCGAGGTGCCGTGATTGGCCATGTCCGGCGCGTAAGGCGGCACCAGCGCGGCGACATTGCGGATGGTGAAAATCTCGCCGGGGCCGCAGTCGAAAATCATCTCGGGGGCGACACGCGAATCCGAGCAGGCAATCGCCAGGGTGTGCGGCGTCTGGCCGTCGCGCGCCAGTGCCTCCAGAGTGCTTCGTTGCTGCGGCCATTGTTCGGTCCGAAACCGTTGATAGCCCTTGATCAGCTTGTCCATCCGCATCTCCCGTCGGTTATTTTGTATTTAGCAATTTTGGTGCAGTGCGGCAAATCGTGCTCTTGCCGAGGGCTCCGAACCGGCGTTCTATGCTCGGCATTCCGTCCCGATCGATCCATCATTCAGGTGTTTCCCATGCCCGATTTCGCCGCCGCCGAACGTATCGCCGATACCCTGACCGACTGGCGCCACCATCTGCACCAGCACCCCGAGGTGTCGCTGCACGAGGAAAAAACCGCCGAATTCGTCTGCGCGCGGCTCACCGAACTCGGCATTCCGTTCGAGGCCGGAATCGGCGGCCACGGCGTCGTCGCCACGCTCCGGCGCGGTGGCAACCGCAGCGTCGGCCTGCGCGCGGACATGGACGCCCTGCCGATCGTCGAGGCCACCGGCCTGCCTTACGCCTCGGTCAACCCGGGGGTGATGCACGCCTGCGGTCACGATGGCCATACCACCTCGCTGCTTGGCGCCGCGATCCTTCTGCGCGATGACCCGAGCTGGACCGGCACGGTGCATCTGGTGTTCCAGCCCGCCGAGGAAGGTTTCGGCGGCGCGCGCGCGATGATCGCGGACGGGCTGTTCTCGCGCTTCCCGATGGAGCGCATCTTCGGCTACCACAACTGGCCCGGCATGGATGCCGGCACGGTGATGGTCCATGACGGCCCGATGATGGCCCAGGGCGAGCGCATCGCCATCACCATCAAGGGTCATGCCGGTCACGCCGCCATGCCGCATCTGACCACCGACCCGGTGATGTGCGCCGGCCACATCCTGGTCGGCCTGCAATCGATCGTCGCGCGCAACGTCAACCCGCTGGATTCGGCGGTGGTGTCGATCTGCATGTTGCAGGGCGCCGAGGCGGAAAACCAGATCCCCGACACCGTCAACATGCGCGGCACCTTCCGCGCGCTGAAACCCGATGTGTTCGAACAGGTCGCGAAGCGGATCGAAGCAGTGGTGGTCAACACCGCCGAGGCGATGGGCTGCCACGCCGATGTCAAATTCGAGCGCACCGTCGCTGCCACCATCAACCACAGGAACGAAGCCGAACTGTCGCTGGAAACGGCGGCATCGCTCGGCATGGCGACAAGGCGCGACCTGCCGCCGACCATGGCGAGCGAGGATTTCGGCTGGTATTTGCGTGAAATCCCCGGTGCCTATGCGTGGATCGGCAATGGCCCGGCGCGCGCGGGCGCGTTCCTGCATAATCAGGGCTACAATTTCAACGACGCGATCCTGCCCGCCGCCGCGACCTACCTCGCCGCCACGGCAAAGCGGGCGCTCGGCGGATGAGCACCGCCGCCGGGGCCGGTCGGCCCGCGCGCTGGACCACCCCGCTTCCGGCCGAAACCCGCCGGCACCTCGCCCGGCTGCTCGCCGGACTCCCGGCGGACGGGCCGGAATCGATGGAAAACCCGGCACGGGAGCCGGCCATGGAAGCCGATCCGGCCTCGGCGCTCGATGCGGCGGGTGCGGGAAAAATCGGCCTTGTCAGCGCCGCCTGGCCCGGGCTCGATCATCCGGTCTGGCTGCGCGCGGGATCGTCCGACGCCGCCAACTGCGCCTCGACGCTGCGCGACTTCGCCGCCAACCTGCGCATCCCGTTCGCACCGAAGCGGATCATCGAACTCGGCGCCGGCGCCGGCTATCGTAGCGTCGCCCTCGCCGTGGCGCACCCCGATGCCACCATCGCCAGCCTTGAGGCGGTGCCGGCGCTGGCCCGGCTGCACGCGCTGAACACCCTGCCCTGGCGGCAGATCGCGGGCGCGCGGGTCGTCGTCTCCGAAACCGGGCGGCGCTACGCCTCCGCCACCCACGCCGACACCGGCCGCCCCGCGCTTGCGGCGGTGGAAAACGGCCCGATCCAGGCGATCACCCTCGCCGAACTCTACCAACGCCTCGGCTGGGACGGGGCAGATGTTCTGATCGCCGATCCCGGCTTCTGCTTCGGCCTCGGCAGCGCCGAAATCGCCTCCGCACTCGCCCGGATCCGCCTGGTCGCGATCGCCCGGCCCGGTCCGGCCATGCCGCTCGACGAATCGCTTCTGGCCAATCTGCCGGAAGCGACCCACG
>DASVGZ010000194.1:0-6019 GCA_036379275.1 Acidiphilium sp.
GCGATCATGGCCGCGAGGGGGTTTCCGCCCCGTCATCCGGGTTGGTCGCGCGAGGCGCGCAGCAATGCGTGTCCCAGAGGAATGGCCGTCCAGCATCTTCGGATGTGGACAGAACCCGGCTTACAGACCGTCTGACACTTATTTTTCGAAGGTGGAAATCAAACGCCGCCGCGAGTGGGGATGGCGGGGCGAAGTTGCGCAAGGTTCCGGCGATACGAGGTGTCGCCGGAAAGGCAACGGAGGGGGCCGCGAGCGGCGGCGCAAAAATATCAGAACCCGGCTTACAGACCGTCTGACACCTATCCGGCCCGAATCACGGATGAGCGTGCTCGCGGGCGACCGCGCAGGAAGCCGCGTCGAGATCGATCTGGACGGTCGTATGGTCGATGCCGAATTTTTCGTGCAGAGCCTTCGCGATGTCGGTCATGAAGCCGTCCCCGGGGTGGCCACCAGGCGTGACCAGGTGCAGGGTGAGGGCGGTTTCGGTCGTGCTCATCGGCCAGATGTGCAGGTCGTGGATCGCCGCGACCTCGGGCAGCGACAGCACGTAGTCGCGCACCGCGTCGGGCGCGATACCGCTCGGCACCGCATCCATCGCGAGGCCCGCCGATTCGCGCAGCAGCCCCCAGGTGCCGACGACGATCACCGCCGCGATGGCGAGGCTCGCCAGCGGGTCGATCCGCTCCCAACCGGTGAGAAGGATCGCCGCGCCCGCGATCACCACCCCGAGCGAGACAAGCGCATCGTAGGCCATATGCTGGAACGCCGCGCGGATATTGAGGTCGCCCTTGCGGCCGGAGGCGAACATCAGCGCGGTCGAGCCGTTGATGGCGATACCGATGGCGGCGACGATCATCACCGTCACGGTGCCGACAGGCTCGGGCGCGATCAGCCGGCGCAGCGATTCGACCGCGATCGCCCCCACCGAGACGAGCAGGATCGCTGCGTTGGCCAGGGCGGCGAGGATCGTGCCCCGGCCGAGGCCGTAGGAATAGCGCGGCGTCGGCGCGCGCCGCGCCAGGATCGCGGCGACCCAGGCCATCAGCAGGCCGAGCACGTCGCCCAGATTGTGGCCGGCATCGGCGATCAGGACCATCGAGTGGGCGGCAATGCCGGCGATCACCTCGACGATCACGAAGCCGGCGTTCAGCCCGGTGCCGATTGCGAAGGCGCGGCCGAACGACGCCGGCGCGTGGCTGTGGCCTGCGTGGCCGTGACCGTGATGATGGTCGTGATCGCCATGATCGTGGCTGTGGTCATGATGATCGTGATCGTGATGGGGCGGCATGAACACTCCTGTTTCCCCATATTAGGCGATTTCCGGCGGCGGATCGACGAATTCGATACCGCAATGAATGCGGTGACTGCGATTAGCAATTTTTCCGGTTTTCGGCTATAAAAGAGGGCTTTCCCAACCTTTGGAGCGCTTACCCGGCATGACCCAAGACGCCGCTTCGTCCGCCCTGCCCAAAACCGAGGATGCGGCGCCGTCCGAGGCGGAGTTCGCCTACGACGCCGCCTCGATCAGTGTGCTGCGCGGGCTTGATGCGGTGCGCAAGCGACCCGGTATGTATATCGGCGACACCGATGACGGGTCCGGTCTTCACCATATGGGCTTCGAGATCATCGACAACGCGGTCGATGAGGCGCAGGCGGGATTCGCCGACCGGGTGGATGTGGTGCTGAACAACGATGGCTCGATGACCGTGACCGACAATGGCCGCGGCATTCCGACCGATATCCATCCCGAGGAAGGGGTTTCCGCCGCCGAGGTGGTGCTGACCAAGCTGCACGCGGGCGGCAAGTTCAACCAGAATTCCTACAAGGTGTCCGGAGGGCTGCATGGCGTGGGCGCCGCGGTGGTGAACGCGCTGTCGGAATGGATGGGCGTGCGGATCTGGCGTGACGGCCTGGAGCATTTCGTCCGCTTCGAGAACGGCGATACGGTGGCGCCGCTCGGGATCGTCGGTCCGAGCGACCATCCGACCGGGACCGAGGTGACATTCAGGCCGTCGGCGGAGACCTTTACCCATACCGAATTCGATTTCGCGGTGTACGAACGCCGTTTGCGGGAGCTGGCTTTCCTCAATTCCGGCCTCACGATCAATCTTCGCGACGAACGGAACGCACCGGAGCAAGAGGCGACATTCTGCTACAAGGGCGGGCTGGTGGAATTCGCCAACTGGTTGGATCGAGCAAAGACGCCGTTGTTCCATCCGCCGGTTACCAACGACCGGATCGAGGCGCCGGGCGGCATCAAGGTCGAGTTCGCGCTTGCCTGGAACGAGACCTATCACGAAACCATGCTGTGCTTTACCAACAACATCGTGCAGCGCGATGGCGGCACCCATCTCGCCGGGTTCCGTTCCGCCCTGACCCGGGTGGTGTCGAAATACGCCGAGTCGATCGGCAAGAAGGACAATCTGTCGCTCAGCGGCGAGGATATGCGCGAGGGAATGACCGCGGTTCTGTCGGTCAAGGTGCCGGACCCGAAATTCTCCTCGCAGACCAAGGACAAGCTGGTCTCTTCCGAGGTTCAGCCGGTGGTTCAGGCGGCGGTGACCGACGCGCTGGAGCACTGGTTCGAGACCCACCCCAAGGAAGGCCGGCTGATCGCCCAGAAGGTGATCGACGCGGGCGTGGCGCGCGAGGCCGCGCGGAAGGCGCGCGAACTGACCCGGCGCAAGGGGGTGCTCGATGTCTCGACCCTGCCGGGCAAACTCGCCGACTGTCAGGAACGCGACCCGGCGAAAAGCGAGATTTTCATCGTCGAGGGCGATTCGGCGGGTGGCTCGGCCAAGCAGGGGCGCGACCGCAAGACCCAGGCAATCCTGCCGCTGAAGGGCAAGATCCTGAACGTCGAGCGCGCCCGGTTCGACCGGATGCTGGGCAGCGCCGAGATCGGTACGCTGATCACCGCGCTCGGCACCGGCATCGGCACCGGGGAACCCGAACAAGGCGGGTTCGATGTCGGCAAGCTACGCTATCATCGGATCGTTATCATGACCGACGCGGATGTCGACGGGTCGCATATCCGCACGCTCCTGCTCACGTTCTTCTTCCGCCAGATGCGCGAGCTGATCGAGCGCGGGCACCTCTACATCGCGCAGCCGCCGCTCTACCGCGCCAAGCGCGGCAACGAGGAACGCTACCTCAAGGACGACGACGCGATGGAGGTCTACCTGCTCGACCGCGCCCTTGCCGAGGCGCGGATCGACGATATGGACCTCGCCGCCGAACTGCCATTCCTGCGCGAGGCAGCGCGGCGGATCGGTCATCTCGCGCGCGAGATGCCGGAAGCCTATGTCGAACAGGCTGCGATCGCGGGATTGCTCGGCAGCGATCCCGGGCAGGCGATGGATCGGGCCGCCGTGCTCGCGGCGCGGCTCGACGCGATTTCCACGCCCGTCGAACGCGGCTGGGTGGTCACCGCCGATGCCCAGGGCATCATCATCGGGCGGACAGTGCGCGGTGTTGCCGAGCGGTTCGTTCTGCCGCTCGCCTTGCTCCGCTCCGCCGAGGCGCGCTGGCTCGCCGAGCGGGCGGAACGGTTGGCTGCCCGGTTCTCCACCCCGCCGATGCTCCGCCAGGGCGAAGCGGCGCGGCCGATGCAGGGGCCGGCCAGCCTGATCGAGGCGCTGTTCGCGATCGGCCGCAAGGGGCTCGCGATCCAGCGGTTCAAGGGACTCGGCGAGATGAACCCCGAGCAGCTCTGGCAGACCACGCTCGATCCCACGACTCGCCGGCTGCTCCAGGTCCGGGTCGGCGATGCCGAAGAGAGCGATCAGATTTTCACCACCCTGATGGGCGATGTGGTCGAGCCGAGGCGGGAATTCATCGTCGGCAACGCGCTCAAGGTCGCCAATCTGGACGTGTGACGGGCATCGGGCGGCTGAAGACTTTCAGCCGTTTTCCGAGGAGTGGGGGTCGAGAGTCGCGGACATCGGGGTGGTATGCGGCATGGCCTGGTAGGATTTCTGAAGGTCGTTCGGTATCGCGGTGCGCACTTGGCGGCGCCACAGGCCGAAAATCACCATGCCCAGCGCGGCGGCCGCGATACAGATGAACAACCCGCCCGGCCCAAGCCCGGTCATGACCCCGGCGGCGATGATCGGCCCCACGGCGGCTCCCACCGAGTAGATCAGGATCAGCCCGCCGCTGGCGCTGACCCGCTGGTCGGGCGTCAGGTAGTCGTTGGTGTGGGCGACGCAGAGCGGATAGAGGGTGAACAGCAGCCCGCCGAACAGCACGCCGAGAATGAATAGCGAATGCCCGGTCGGCAAGGCGAGGCCGAGCGCAAGGCTGACCAGGCCGACTCCGAAGAAGATGCCGGTCAGCACGGTGCGCCGGTCGAATCGGTCGGACAACCGGCCGATCGGCATCTGCAGGGCGACGCCGGCGAAAATCACCACGCTCATGAAGGTCGCGGTCCGGGTTTGGCCAAGCCCGATCTCGTGCAGATAGACCGCTCCGAGCGCGTAGAACGAGCCGAGCATCAGTCCGGTCAGCGAGGTTCCGGTCATTCCCAGTGGCGAGATCGCATAGAGCTTCCGGAACGACAGCGGGGCCGCCGAGTCGAGCGGCGGGCTCGGAATTCGCGTCATCGCCACCGGCAGCACCGCGAGCGACAGCAGGATCGCCGAGGCGATGAACGGCAGGAGCGAGGTTTCCTTGCCGAGGTCGATCAGAAACTGCCCGGCGCCGGAACCGCCATAGGTCGCGATCATGTAGCTGGCGAGGATCGAGCCGCGGGTGCCCGCTTCCGCCCGCTCGTTCAGCCAACTCTCGACGCAGACGAACACGCCGGAAAGGGAAAGCCCCTGAATGAAGCGCAGCGCCGCCCAGAGCCAAAATCCCTGATGCAGCGCGCAGGCCAGCGTGCCTGCCGTGAACACCGAGAGGAAGGCGGCGAAGGCACGGATGTGGCCGACCTGGCCGATCACGCGCGGCGCGCGCAGCGACCCCACGGTGAGCCCGGCATAATAGGCGGTGCCGACCAGACCGATGAGCAGGGAGGATGTTCCCGCCGTCTGGAGTCGCAGGCTGAGCAGGGTGGACAGGAAGCCGCTGCCCCCCATCAGCATGAGAACCGCGATCAGAAGGCTGCGGACCGAAAGAATGGAGGCCATCATGAAAGTATCGCGTTCCTGTTGGCCGGACCGGCGATCCGGTATGGCAGACGATCGGGCAGGCACCCTAGTTTCTCCCGCGGGGGATTGCCAGCCGGGCGATTGCCGGCCCGACCCGAGCGGCCGGACTTGCCGGATCGGCGTTCATCCGCTAAGTCCCCGCCCACGGCGCGCCCGTAGCTCAATTGGATAGAGCACCAGACTACGAATCTGGGGGTTAGGAGTTCGAGTCTCTTCGGGCGCGCCATGTCCATTCTTGCGAAGGATGCGCGCCATGGCCGATCCGGCGCCGGTCGATCCGAAACTTCTGGAAGTTCTGGTCTGCCCCCTGACCAAGGGGCCGCTGATCTACGACCGCACAGCCGGCGAGCTGATCAGCGAGAAGGCGGGACTTGCGTTTCCGGTCCGCGACGGCATCCCGATCATGCTGGTCGACGAGGCGCGGCAGATTGAATCATGATCGTCGAACGATGACCGAAGTTGCGGAACCCACCGAAGTCCGGCTGAAGCGCGCCGAACGGGTACTGGAAATCGATTTCGATGACGGGCAACGCTTTGTCCTGCCTGCGGAATATCTGCGCGTCGAGAGCCCGAGCGCGGAAGTTCAGGGGCACAGCCCGGAGCAGCGCCAACTGGTCTCGGACAAGAGCGGGGTGGGTATTTCGTCGCTTGAACCGACCGGCCATTACGCGATCCGCATCGTCTTCGACGATGGCCATTCGACCGGTATCTATTCTTGGGATTATCTGCACCGGCTCGGCCGCGAATACGCGCATCGCTGGGCGGTATACCTCAAGGCGATCGAAGCGGCCGGCCTCAGCAGATAACGCCGTGCCTCTCCGGCCTCGAGGCCGGACTTCTTCGAATATCGGTCCATAAAAAAACAGGCA
>DASVGZ010000195.1:0-6026 GCA_036379275.1 Acidiphilium sp.
CCCTCACCCGGTCGCCGATCCCGTGACCAGCCCGCAACGCCCGCACCGTCTCGATCTCGACCTCTCCAACATCCGGCTGCGCTACGCCCCGGATGCCCCATGGGCACTCGACCGAATCGACCTCTCGATCCGCGCCGGCGAACACGTCACCATCCTCGGCCGCAGCGGCGCGGGCAAAACCTCGCTGATCAACCTTCTGCTCCGCTTCGCCGAATACCAGGACGGCAGCGCCACGCTCGGCGGCACCGAACTCCGCGCGATCCGCGGCGACGACCTCCGCTCGCTGTTCACCACCGTCTCGCAGCACGCCCATCTGTTCGCCGGCTCGATCCGCGACAACCTGCTGATCGCGAAACCCGGCGCGGATGACGATTCCCTCTGGCGCGCGCTGGAAATCGCCCAACTCGACGATTTTGTCGCGTCCCTGCCAGAAAAACTGGAAACCCTGACCGGCGAAGCCGGCGCCCGCCTGTCCGGCGGTCAGGCGCGCCGCCTCGCGCTCGCCCGCGCTGCCCTGCGCGACACGCCGTTCCTCATTCTCGACGAGCCGACCGAAGGACTCGACCCCCTGACCGAAGCCGGCTTCCGTTCGGCTCTCGACCAGATCTCCACAGATCGCACCGTCATCGCCATCACCCACCGGCTCGACATCATCGCCGACACCGGCCGCGTCATCGTGCTCGAATCCGGCCGCATCGCCGAGGATGGAGATTTCCGCGCCCTGAAACGCCGCAACGGCCCCACAGCGCGGCTCGCCTCGCTGCAAGCCGGGCTGGTCAAGCTGTGACGATTTCACCCATACTGTTCCCGCAGATCAGCGTTCCCGCCATGAGTTTGCCCGATCGGGACGAAAGGCCGACAATGCAACCAACACAACAAAACCACTGGCTTCGCGTCAAGGAGACTGACCGATGATCGATCCGACCGTGGTGGATCTGTCCCGCCTGCAATTCGCGCTTACCGCCCTCTACCACTTCCAGTTCGTCCCGCTGACGCTCGGCCTGTCCTTCCTGCTCGCCGCGATCGAGACGGTCTACGTCATCACCGGCAAGCAAATCTACAAGGACATGACCCAGTTCTGGGGCAAGCTGTTCGGCATCAACTTCGCGATCGGCGTCGCCACCGGCCTGACCATGGAGTTCGAGTTCGGCACCAACTGGTCGATGTATTCGCATTTCGTGGGCGACGTGTTCGGCACGCCGCTGGCGCTCGAAGGCCTGATGGCCTTCTTCATGGAATCGACCTTCGTCGGCCTGATGTTCTTCGGCTGGGACCGTCTGAGCAAACCCGCCCATCTCGCCGTTACCTATCTCGTGGCGCTGGGCTCCAACCTCTCGGCGCTGTGGATCCTGATCGCCAACGGCTTCATGCAGGATCCGCAGGGCGCGGTGTTCGATCCCGAAACCATGCGGATGCACTTCACCAACTTCGCCGATCTTGTCTTCAGCCCGGACGCTCAGGCCAAGTTCGTCCACACCTCGATCGCCGGCTTCGTCTGTGGCGCGATGTTCGTCATGGGCATCAGCGCGTTTTATCTTCTGCGCAAACAGCATCGCGAATTCGCCGCGCGCTCGTTCCGCATGGCCGCCCTGTTCGGCGTCATCGCCTCGCTCGCTGTCATCACTTTGGGCGACGCCTCGGGCCGCATGGACTATCTGGTGCAGCCGACCAAACTCGCCGCGATGGAAGGCATATGGCACACCACCACGCCGCCCGCCGCCGCCTGGTCCCTGTTCGCCATCCCTGATGACAAGACCCAGTCCAACCTCATCTCGATCGGCGTTCCCTACGTGCTCACTCCGCTGGTCGCGCATGACCTCTCCTCGCCCATCCCCGGCGTGGTCGAACTGGAACAGGCGGCCAAACCGAGAATCGAAAACGGTATCAAGGCGGTGATCGCCCTGAAGGACTACGGCACGACGCACAGCCCGTCAGCGCTGGCAACCTTCCACAAATACGAAGCCGACATGGGCTACGGCTTCCTCGCCCAGCGCTTCGCACCCGATCAGGATCTGACCAAAATCACCCCGCAGAATCTCCCGACGATCCTGAACAAGACCGCCCGCTCGACGATTCCCAACGTCTTCGTCGAATTCTGGGCTTTCCGCATCATGGTCGCCCTCGGCGTCGCCTTCCTCATCATCTTCGCCTTCTGCGCCTGGTACAGCCTGCGCAACGAGATCGAGCGCCGGCCCTGGGCGCTGCACGCGGCGATGTGGGCGATCCCGCTGCCCATCCTCACCACCCTCTATGGCTGGATCACCGCTGAAAACGGCCGCCAGCCCTGGACCGTCTATGGCTGGCTGCCGACCTTCCAGTCCGCCTCTTCGCATACCGTCGGCTACATGATCTTCTCGCTGATCGGTTTCGCGCTGATCTACACCGTGTTCATCGCCGCCGAGCTTTACCTCCTGTTCAAGTTCGCCCGGCTCGGCCCGACCAGCCACGCGAGCCCCGCGGAACCGGAGACCGTAACCGCCGGCTTCGGCAAACCCGGCTATGCCGAAAACCCCTGGCAATAGGAGACGATGATGACCCTCTTCGTCGTACTCAAGATTATCTGGGCCGTGCTTCTCGGCGGCCTTCTGGTCAACCTCGCCGTCATGGTCGGTATGGACATGGGGGTCGGCACGCTGCTCCGCTTCGTCGGCCGCAACGATGCCGAACGCCGCACCGCGCTCAACATCATCGGCCCGCACTGGGACGGCAACCAGGTCTGGTTCGTGGTCGCCGGCGGCATCACCTTCGCCGCCTTCCCGACCCTCTACGCAACCTCGTTCTCGACCTTCTATATCGTCATGATCCTGCTCCTGTTCAGCATGATCCTGCGCCCGGTCGCGTTCGAATACCGCTCGAAGGTCGATGTCCGTAGCTGGCGCGAAAGCTGGGACTGGGCGTTCCTGATCTCCGGCGTGGTGCCGATGTTCATCTACGGCGCCGCCTTCGGCAACGTGCTCCAGGGCGTCGGCTTCCACTTCAGTTGGGACGGGCAGTACTACCAGGATGAAAGTTTCATCTGGTATATCCTCAACCCGTTCGCGATCCTGTGCGGCCTGCTCGCCGTCGCCCTGTCGATCCATCAGGGCGGCGCGATGTTGATGATCCGTGGCGAGGGCGATATCGCCCGCCGCGCCCGGCGCTTTGCCGTCATCGGCGGCTTCGTCGGCGCCGCGCTGTTCATCATCGGCGGCATCTGGGTCCGGTTCATCGCGGGCTTCGCCTTCACCCAGCCGGTCAACCCTGGCATGGCGCCGACCCCGTTGCACGGCCCGCACGTGGTGATGCGCGTCGGCGCTCTGATGGATAATTTCCACACATATCCGGCGATCTGGCTGTTCCCGGCAATCGGCCTTCTCTGCATGATCCTCGCGCCGATCGCCCTTCTCGCGAAAAAGCCGATCCTCGGCTGGTGGCTCGGCGCCATCGCCTGGGCCGGCACGGTGTTCACCGCCGGCGCCGCGATGTTCCCGTTCCTGATGCCCTCCACCACCGACCCGAGCCAGAGCCTGACCGTGTGGAACTCCTCGGGCAGCGCCTACACCCTCGGCTGGATGCTCGCCTTCTCGGCGGTCTTCATCCCGGCGATCATCATCTACACCGGCTGGATCTTCCGGGTGATGCGCGGCAAGGTCGAGACCAGCGCCATCGCCAAAAGCGATCATTCCTACTGACGGAGCGATGATATCATGAGCAACGCCGCAAAAATCGTCGCCCTCGCCATCGTTCTCACCTTCGCGCTCCTGCTCGCCGTCGTCGTGACCGACTATGCACCCTGGTATTTCGCCTGGATGGTCGGCACCGTCATGATCATCCTGATCGCGGCGAGCGGCGCGGTCATGTTCGAAACCCAGGAGGCGGCGAAAGCCGCGAAATCCGCCAGCACCGAGGAGAAATCGTCATGATCGGCGGCCTCGAAGGCATCATCGTCTTCATCCCCCTCGTCTATCTTGTCCTCTACATCCTCGCCTGGCTCTACACCCGGAAAAAATTCCCCTGACAATCATTCCCCCGGAACGCTGCGCATCGCGAACAGCGTTCCGGTCATGGTCGCGACCAGTTTTTCCCCGCCCGCATCCTGTGCGAAAGCCCGCGCCTCGCACAGGGTCAGCGTTCGGCCCGGCTTGATCACCTCGGCATGGAACCTGAACCGCTCTCCCTTCGCGGGGGCAACCAGATTGGTCTTGAATTCCACCGTCAGGACCGACGCTTCCTTCGGCATCAGCGAAAACGCCGCATAGCCGCAGGCACTGTCGAGCGCGGTCGAAATCACCCCGGCATGAAGATAGCCGTCCTGCTGGGTCAACTCGTCGCGAAACCCCATGACCAGTTCGATCCCGCCCGGCCAGACCCAGGAAATTTCGATCCCGAAACTCGCCATCACCCTCTGACGCGCGAAACTCTCCCGCACCCGCCGCTCATACTCCGCATCCCTCGCCTCGAACCCCATAATTTCACTCCCCTCCCGAACCCGCCTTCCGGGTGGAATTCTACGGCATCCGGACCGGTTGCGGCAGCCTCCCGTCCTGTCATAATGCACCGGCCGGGAAACAGGGAGAACGACCTTGCGCCTGAGCTGGAACGAAATCCGCGGCCGCGCCGCGCGCTTCGCCGATAATTGGCGGACTGCGGCTTACGAAAAGGGCGAGACCCAGAGCTTCTACAACGATTTTTTCGAGATTTTCGGTATCCGCCGCCGCCGCGTCGCCTCCTTCGAATGGCCGGTCAAACTGCCCGAGAAGAAACGCGGCTTCCTCGACCTGTTCTGGAAAGGCACCCTTCTTGTCGAACAGAAAAGCGCCGGCCGCGATCTCCGCCCGGCCAAAACCCAGGCTCTCGACTATTTCCCCGGCCTGAAAGAAGACGAGCTTCCCCGCTACCTCCTCCTGTCCGATTTCCAGACCTTCGAACTCTACGATCTCGACGAAGGCACCGAAACCCGCTTCCCCCTCGCCGACCTGCCGAAACACGTCGAAGCCTTCGGCTTCATCATGGGCGTCCAGAGCCGCGCCTTCCGTGATCAGGACCCGGTCAACCTGCGCGCATCGGCCCTGATGCAGCGCCTGCACGACGACCTGAAAGCCTCAGGCTTCGACGGTCACAAACTCGAACTCTTCCTCGTCCGCCTCCTGTTCTGCCTGTTCGCCGACGATACCGGCATTTTCCCCGAGCGCGGCATGTTCGATGCGTTTCTGGCCGACCGCACGCGCGAGGACGGATCGGACACCGGCCCCCTGATCGGCAAACTGTTCGAGGTTCTGAACCAGCCCGAGGATCGCCGCCAGAAAACCCTCGATTCCGACCTCGCCATCTTCCCCTATGTCAACGGCGACCTGTTCGCCGAACTGCTCCCCCTGCCGGATTTCGATTCCGCGATGCGCGCAACCCTGCTCGATGCCTGCGCCTTCAACTGGGACGCGATTTCTCCAGCCATCTTCGGCGCCCTGTTCCAGGGCGTCATGAACCCGAAGGAACGCCGCGCCCGGGGAGCGCACTACACCACCGAAAAAAACATCCTCAAGGTGATCGAGCCCCTGTTTCTCGACGATCTCCGCTCGGAGTTCGACCGCCTGAAAACCCGGCGCGGCCCGGGCCGGAATTCGGCCCTCATCGCCCTCCACGACAAGCTCGCGAAGCTGACTTTCTTCGATCCCGCCTGCGGCTGCGGCAACTTCCTCATCATCGCCTATCGCGAACTGCGCACGCTCGAAATCGACCTTCTTCTCGAACTCCATCGCGACCGTCTTGCCGACATCAAGGACGGTTTTGCCACCTTCAACATCGCCGCCTTCGCCAAACTCGATGTCGATCGCTTCTACGGCATCGAGATCGAGGAATTCCCCGCCCGCATCGCCGAGGTCGCGTTGTGGATGATGGACCACATCATGAACAACCGCCTCTCGCTCGCGTTCGGCGAGGCCTATGTTCGCATCCCGCTGCGCAAGGCGCCGCATATCCACAATGTCGATGCCCTCGAGGCCGACTGGCAAACCATCCTGCCCGCCGAAAACTGTTCTTACCTGTTCGGC
>DASVGZ010000196.1:0-2476 GCA_036379275.1 Acidiphilium sp.
GGGTGGTTTTCGAGAAACCGCATGAGCAGTTCGTCGTCTATGCCGACCGGCAGGCTTTCGCGCACGCGGAAACCATTCGCGCGCGCTTTGCTCTGCCGGAAGACACCCGGTTTCTCCCCGATGCGCATTATACCCGTTCGAAACCGCTGCCTAAAAAATAGCTGTTTAAAAACCCCTATGTCTCGACCGGCTCGAACCGCCTTGCATCGTACCGGAATTCGAGAAAATCACCATCCGGGTCGAGAATCGCCAGAACCAGGGTCAGGGGTTCACCGAAATAGGGGCTACCCGCACACCTCGCCTGCTCGCATGTATCGAACACGGGGATGATCAGAACCTCGCGCACGATGGCGATCTCGTTATAAGCTGGCACCGCCTTGTTCCTGAGGCCGGGCTTCCACCGGACGAACTGGCCCTTGCGAAAATCGTGAAGCTCGTCGAAAGTCTCCGCCAGTTCGGCAAGCCGCATTGCCTGCTCCATGGCCGGTTTTTCCGACGCATCGCCTGACACGAGCTGGATGCCTTTGTGCCGTTCGACCGGGTGATCCATACCGCCTCCATCGTTCAAAATCGCGACTTCCGGTATGGCACAAGACTACGTCAGAACCGGACGTTCCTGACCGTCCGCCTCCATTCACGACACCTCATTCACAACACCGACGTGTCGATGCCGAATTCCGAGCGGAACATGGACGAGCCTTTCGGCGTAATCAGGACCGCTCGCGATTCGGCGGAGCGGCGCAGCCAGTTGGCGTCGCACAGGGCGGTCAGGAGATGCACGCCGAGCGGCCCGGCCAGATGGTGGGTGCGCTCGGTGCAATCGAGGCATTGCCGGGCGAGGCCATGACGGGTCGGCTTCAGCGCCGCCATGTCGATGCCGATGCCGCCGAACCATGTCTCGCCCGGCTGCGTGATCTCGAACCGCTTGGCCTGCACCGGCACGATGAAGCCGCGCGTCCGTAACCCCTGGGTCACCGCGACGCCGAGCCGTCCGGCCAGATGATCGTAACAGCGCCGCGCGGTGCGCAGTCGCGCCATCTCCTTGCTGACCGGTTTGCGCCGCAGCGAATCCACCGCGCTGATCGCGGCCAGCCCCTCAAGCGCCTCGGCCACCAGCGGCCCGGCGAGCCGGTAGTAGCGGTGCCGTCCTTCGGTCTCGCAGGCGAGCAGCCCGCCATCGAGCATCCGGCCAAGATGCGAGCTTGCGGTCTGCGCGGTAACCCCGGCGGCATAGGCGAGTTCGCCCGCCGGCAATGCCTTGCCGTCGAGCAGAACGGCGAGGATGGTCGCGCGCGCCGGATCGGCGATGAGCGCCGCGATCGCGGCGATGTTGGGCCACAGAACCATAGACCTGCCTCCATCGGAACACGGCCTTCATAGCACCGATGCGGACGCGATGCTTCGGTATTGATCGAAGCATCGCGTCCCCCACATGGGCTATCCCGCGCCGATAACAGTCCGACAGGAACAAATCGTGACGAAAACGACGACCGCGACCCGGACCGTCAACCGTACTATCGCCCTGACCGCGCTGTGCGGCGCGGTTCTGGTCGCCCAGATCGACACCTCGGTGGTCAATCTCGGGGTTCACCCGATCGGGGCCTATTTCAAATCCGGCATCGCCACCCTGCAATGGGTGATCGACGCCTATAACCTCGTCTACGCCGCATTGCTGCTGACCGGCGGGCTGATCGCCGATCTCTACGGCAGGCGCGGCACCTTCCTTGCCGGCACGCTGGTGTTCACCCTCGCCTCGCTGCTCTGCGCGGTAGCGCCGGTCATGCCGGTCCTGATCGCCGGGCGGGCGCTGGCCGGAATCGGCGCGGCACTGATGATCCCAGCCTCGCTCGCGCTGATCCGGGTGATCTGGCCCGATCCGGTCAAACGCGGCCATGCCGTGGGCATCTGGGCGGCGTGTAACGGCCTCGCTTTCGTAATCGGACCGCCGGTCGGCGGGGCGCTGATCGGCTGGTTCGGCTGGCGCAGCATCTTCCTCGTTGTGGTTCCGGTCGGCATCGCGACGATGGCGCTGTCGCTGCTCTCGCTGCCCGAATCGGCCGACCGGCATGGCCGAGCCTTCGATGCGCCAGGGCAAATATTCGGCGCGGTCGGGCTGGGCGGCACGGTGTTCGCCGCGATCATGGCGGATCATTCGCCTCATAACGCCCTCGTCGTTCTGGCAATCGCCATCGCGGCCGGCATCGCGTTCATCATGATCGAACGCCGGCGCGGAGACGCGGCGCTTGTGCCACTCGACCTGTTCCGGATTCCGGCGTTTCGCGGCGCCATGGTGGCGACCATGGCGATGACCTTCGGCATGTATGGCACGCTGTTCCTTCAGCCGCTGGTCTGGCAGCAGAGCGGAATGCTGGGGCCGGCCGGCGCGGGCCTCGCCCTGATGCCGATGGCGGCGGTGTTCGCGCTGATCTCGCCCTGGTCGGGCGCGCTGACCCACCGGATCGGCGCGCGGGCGATG
>DASVGZ010000197.1:0-5621 GCA_036379275.1 Acidiphilium sp.
CGTCGCCCTCGGGGCCGCGGCGCGCGAGGCGCTGCGCCTCGCCGACGAGCTGAAAACCATGCTCGCCGGGCTGCGTGCCGCCCTGGAGAAGGACGATCGCCGGCGGGTCGCCGAAACCGGAACTCTCGACGATGTGATGGACGTGGTCAGCGCCTCCATTGGCACTTATCTGTCCGCGCTCGATCCGGCCGCGATGACCGAAGCCGATCACCGGCGCGCCGGTGAGATCATGGCCTTCGTCACCGGTCTGGAAAGCGCCGGCGATGTGGTGGAGCGCAACCTGCTCGCCCTGGCCGCGAAACGGATCAAACGCGGCCTCGGCGGCCCGCGCGAGACGACGGCGGACCTGCTCGATGCGATCGACCGGCTGCTCGCCAACCTGCACGCCGCCGCCGCCCTGTTCGTCTGCGAGGACGTGCGCGCGGCGCGGCGGCTTGCGGCGGAGAAGCTGGTGTTCCGGGGCATCGAGGCGAAGGCCGCTGCGGAACGGTTCGGGCTGTTGCGCGCGGGCGGCATGGCTGCGGCCGAAACCACGGCTCTGCACCTTGACATCCTGCGCGATCTTAAACGAGTGAACGCCCACCTGATCGAGGCTTCGGCCTACCCGGTTCTGGAGAGCAAGGGGGAGTTGCTGTCCAGCCGGCTGATCCGGGTTGACGAGCCGCCGGAACTGGCCCGTGATGCCGCCTGACCACCTCCCGCCTTACGACCAATGGATCCATCGCGTTAGGAGAGTGTCCATGCCGGATAGCACGAGCGAAACGAAGGATATGGTTCGGGCGGAGCTTCTGCGCGCCGCCGCCGGGGCGCTGCGGAGCCTCGCCCCCGACCTGCCGGAAGATGCGGGGCGGGTGCTTCCGGTTCTCTACGCCGGTCTGGCCACCGCCGATCTCGCCCGCGAATCGCCGGAAGCCATCGCCGCCGCCGCCGCCGGCCTCTGGTCGTTCGCACATGACCGCCGGTCCGGCGAGACGCGGCTGCGCATCAATCCGCCCGGCCAGGGCGGCGGGCCGCGCCCGGTCGTCGAGATCGTCACCGATGACATGCCGTTTCTGGTGGACAGCGTTCTCGCCGTCCTGACCAAATCGGGCCGGGTGATCCGCCAGCTTCTGCACCCGATCCTGTCGGTGCGCCGCGATGGCGCCGGCCGGTTGCTCGGCACGGGGGGTGGACAGGCCGCGGATGGCGTCGCCATGCGCGAGAGCTGGATGCGGATCGAGTTCACCGGCGCCGAGCGCGCCGCCGTGCGTGACGATACCGCGCGGGAGGGCGAGGACGAGTGGTCGCCGATCGAGGCCGCTTTGCGCACCGTGCTCGCCGATGTGCGGGCGGCGACCGAGGATCACGCCGCGATGATCGGTCTTCTGGAGGCGGCGCGGGCGGAGGTTGCCCGCGCGCCGGACCCGGCCGAGGCCGAACCGGCAAAGGAATTTCTCGGCTGGCTGACCGACGAGAACTACGTTCTGCTCGGCCATCGCCGCATCGAGGTCGCCGGTGATGACACGCTCTCCGCCGTTACGGGCGAGAATTTCGGCCTGCTGCGGGATGCCGGTGTTGCGGTGTTCGATGCCCTGAACGATCTCGACACGATCCCGTCGGGCGTCCGGGCAACGGTTCTCGCGCCGTCGCCGCTCAGCGTCGGCAAGGCCAATCTGCGCTCCACCGTTCACCGGCCGCAGCACGGCGATGTGGTGATCACCCGGATTTTCGGCCCGACCGGCAAGGTGACGGGCATCAGGCTGTTCTACGGCCTGTTCGCGGCGACCGCCTATACCCGCAATCCGCGCTCGATCCCGCTTCTCGCGCAGAAGGTGAACGCCATCCTCGCCAGCTCGGGCCTCGACCCGAACAGCCATGACGGGCGGGCGTTGCGCTACGCGCTGGATACCTGGCCGCGCGAGGAACTGTTCCAGGCTCCCGAGGATGCAATTCTGGATGGCGCGCGCCGGGCGCTCGATCTCCGGCTGCGCCCGCGCCCGGCCCTGGTGGTGCGCCAGGATCCGTTCGAGCGATTCATCTCGGCGATCGTCTGGCTGCCGCGCGATGCGTTCGATACCCGCCTGCGCGAGCGGGTCGGCGCCATGCTGGCGCGTGCCTATGCCGGGCATATCGCCGCCTTCTACATCGCACTCGGCGACGAGCCGCTGGCACGGGTCAATTACATCGTCAGCACCACGCCCGGCGCGGTGCCCGCGGTCGATGCCGCCGTGCTGGAAACCGCGGTGGCGCAGGCCGCCCGCGATTTCCGCGACCGTCTCGGCGAGGCGCTGACCGAGGCCGAGGGCGAGGCCGCCGCCGCCCGCCTGCTCGCCCGCTGGGGCAGTGCATTTCCCGCCGCCTATCGCGATACCGTGACAGCGGCGCAGGCCGTCGGCGATCTTCTGCTGGCCGAGCGAGCCGCCGCCAGCGGCCGCGCCGCCGCGCAGTTTCATCGCCCGCCCGGAACCCTTGAGGATCGGCTGGCCCTGCGGCTTGCCCAGCCCGGCGCGCCGCTGGCGCTGGCGGATGCCCTGCCGCTGCTGGAGAGTCTCGATCTGCGCGCGATCGAGGAAGTGCCGTATCATATGGATTCCGGCGCGGGCGCACCGCGCATCGCGCTGCACGTCTTCACCCTGCGCGCCGGGGCCGATGCGCCGGAAGCGGTGTTCCCGCGCCTGCTCGAAGCGTTCGATGCGCTGCTGGACGGCCGCGCCGAGGCCGACGGGTTCAACCGGCTGGTGCTGCGCGCCGGGCTGACCTGGCGTGAATGCTGGCTGCTGCGGGTGCTCTACCGCTGGCTGAAGCAGGTCGGCTTCGGATTCAGCCAGGAGAGCGTCGAGGCGGCGCTCGCGGCGCATCCGCGCGCCGCGCGCATTCTGGTCGATGTGTTTCACGCCCGCTTTGCGCCCGAACGTCAGCACGCGCCGGGCGCATCCGGCGAGGCAGAGCCTCAGGCCCAGTGGAACGCGGAACTGGAGACCGTCGCCAATCCGGACGAGGACCGTATCCTGAGCCGGCTGATGACCCTGATGAACGCTCTGCTGCGCACCAATTATTACCAGGACAAGCCCTATCTCGCCATCAAGATCGACAGCGCCGTTGCCGGGCAGATGCCGCTGCCCCGGCCGTGGCGCGAGATTTTCGTGCAGTCGCCCCGGATGGAGGGCTGTCATCTGCGCGCCGGTCCGGTGGCGCGCGGCGGCATCCGCTGGTCGGACCGGCGGGAGGATTTCCGCACCGAGATTCTCGGGCTGATGAAGGCGCAGCGGCTCAAGAACGTGGTGATCGTGCCGACCGGCGCGAAGGGCGGCTTCGTGCTGAAACAGGCACCTTCGCCGTCCGACCGGCAGGCCTTCATGGCCGAGGGCATCGCCTGCTACCGCATCCTGATCGACGCCATGCTCGACCTGACCGACAATCTGGAAGGGGACAAGGTCGTCACCCCGCCCGGCATCGTCCGCCGCGATGGCGACGACCCCTATATCGTCGCCGCCGCCGACAAGGGCACCGCGACGTTCAGCGATATCGCCAACTCCATGGCCCTTGAGCGCGGTTTCTGGCTCGCCGACGCCTTCGCCTCGGGCGGCAGCCAGGGCTACGATCACAAGGAGATGGGGATTACTTCGCGCGGCGCCTGGGTGATGATCGCCCGGCACTTCGCCGAACTCGGGCTCGATATCCAGACCGATCCGTTCTCCTGCGTCGGCGTGGGCGACATGAGCGGCGACGTGTTCGGCAACGGAATGCTGATCACCCGGCAGACCCGTCTGCTCGCCGCCTTCGATCATCGCCACATCTTCATCGATCCCGACCCGGATGCCGGGGCGTCCTATGCCGAGCGCGCCCGCCTGTTCGCGCTGCCGCGCTCCTCCTGGGCCGATTACGATGTGTCGAAGATCAGCGCGGGCGGCGGCGTGTATTCGCGCAACGAGAAGCGGATCGCCCTTTCGCCACGCGCACGCGCACTGCTCGGGATCGAGGCGGAGCACCCGGAACCCGTCGATGTGATGCGCGCGATCCTGCGTGCGCCGGTCGACCTGCTCTATTTCGGCGGGATCGGCACCTATGTGAAAGCGGGAACCGAGACGCACGCCACGGTCGGCGACCGCGCCAACGATGCGCTGCGGGTCGACGGCGCGGAAATCCGCGCGCGGGTGGTGGGTGAGGGCGCCAATCTCGGCGTCACCCAGGCCGGTCGCATCGAATATGCGCGCGAGGGCGGGGCGAACGGCGCCGGCGGGCGGATCAATACCGACGCGCTCGACAACTCCGCCGGGGTGTCGACCTCCGACCATGAGGTGAACATCAAGATCCTGCTGTCCGACGCCGAGCGCGAGGGCGCGCTGACCCGCCGTCAGCGCGACGACCTTCTGGCCGAGATGACCGAGGAGGTCGGCGCCAAAGTGCTGCGCGACAACCACCTCCAGTCGCTCGCGGTCTCGCTCGTCGAGCGGCAGGGAGCCGACGATCTCGCCGGTCAGGCCGCGCTGATGACGAAGCTGGAGGCCGAGGGCATCCTCGACCGCGCGGTGGCCGGGCTGCCGGATGCCGCCGCCCTGCAACAGCGGATGGCGGCCGGGCAGGCGCTGACCCGGCCGGAGATCGCGTCGCTTCTGCCGCTGGCCAAATTGTGGCTGAAGGAACCGATCGCCGAAAGCACGCTCGCAGACGATCCGGCGTTCGACGCGATGTTGCGGGATTATTTTCCGCATCAGCTTCAGACGCGCTTCGCACCTTTCATCAAGCGCCACAGGCTGCGCCGGGAACTGATCGCGACCGCGCTTGCCAACATCGTCGTCAACCGGCTCGGTCTCGGGGGGCTTGCCCGCCTCGGAACCGATGCGGATGCGGTCCGCGTGGCGCGGGCCGCCTGGCTCGCCGATGCGCTGTTCGGTCTCGAAGCGAGTTGCGACGCCATCGATGCGGCGCCGGCGTCGGCTTCGGTCCGGCTGGATGCACTGCTCGCGCTGCGCCAGTTGCAGGAGGCGACGGCCGCGGAACTCGTGGCTGCGGCCGAGTTCGACGATCAGCCGCTGGATGCCTGCATCGCAGCCCTTCGCCCCGGCATCGCCGAACTCTCCGGTGTCGCGGCGGCGGAGGCAGCCGGCAGCCCGGTGGCCGCGCAGTTCCAGGCAGCCGGATTGCCCGAACAGCTCGCGGCCCGGATTGCCACCGCGCCCATGCTGGCGGCGGCTCCGGCCATCGTCCAGCTCGCGACCGAGTCCGGCGTTTCCACGGCGAAAGCCGCTGCGGCATGGCGGCGGGTCGGCGACGATCTCGGGTTCGACGCCCTGCGTGCGGCGGCGGCAGGGGTGCCGACGCGCGGTTCCTTCGCAAGCCGGGCCAGAACGGCGCTGCTCGCCGACCTGACGGCGGCGCAACTGCGTCTGGCCGGTGCGGCGCTCGCGGGCAAGGATCCGGTCGCAGCACCGCATGCCGCCCCGGTGGTTCAACTGGCGCGGGAAGCCGCCGCTGAACCGGACCTCGCCGGTCTCGGCCTTGCGGCAAGGGCGCTGGTGGCTCTGGAGCCATAGGGCATAGGGCGCCGGGTTCGGCGATACCAGGATTTCGTTGCGGTCCGGGCTGGATCGCAACGAATGCCCGGCCTCACCCCGAATGGCGTCCCCGGCGGGATTCGAACC
>DASVGZ010000198.1:0-2957 GCA_036379275.1 Acidiphilium sp.
GAAGATCCGCAACATCGGAATCACCGCGCATATCGACGCGGGGAAGACGACGACGACCGAGCGTATCCTCTATTATACGGGGGTCTCGTACAAGATCGGCGAGGTGCACGAGGGCACGACCACCACGGACTACATGGAGCAGGAGCGTGAGCGCGGCATCACGATCACCTCGGCGGCGGTGACCTGCGAGTGGAAAGACCACCGGATCAACATCATCGACACCCCCGGCCATATCGATTTCAATATCGAGGTGAACCGTTCGCTGCGCGTGCTGGATGGCGCGGTGTTCATCATCGAGGGCGTGGCCGGCGTGCAACCGCAGTCGGAGACCAACTGGCGGCTGGCCGACCGCTACAACGTGCCGCGGATCATCTTCATCAACAAGCTGGACCGCACCGGCGCCGATTTCTACCGCGCGTTCGACACGCTGAAGGAAAAGCTCGACATCGTCGCCCTTCCCCTCCAGTTGCCGATCGGCATCGAGGATCAGTTCGTCGGTGTCGTCGATCTGGTCGAGATGAAGGCGATCATCTGGGAAGGCGGCGAACTCGGCGCGAAATTCCATGACGAGGCGATCCCGGCCGACCTTCTGGAAAAGGCGAAGGAATACCGGCAGATCCTGCTCGATACCGCTCTCGCCGTCGATGATGCGGGCATGGAGGAATATTTCGACAAGGGCGACGTTTCGGTCGAAACCCTGAAGCGCGCGATCAAGACCGGCACGATCAGCGGCGCATTCCGCCCGGTCCTGTGCGGCACCGCTTTCAAGAACAAGGGCGTACAGCCGCTTCTCGATTCGGTTCTCGACTATCTGCCGAGCCCGGTCGACGTTCCCGGCATCCGCGTCGCAGCCGAGGAAGGCGAGGAGGAAAGCGAGGATCAGCGCAGGATCAAGGCCGACCCCGACGCACCGTTCGCCGGCCTCGCCTTCAAGATCATCAACGACAAGTACGGCACGCTCACCTTCGTGCGCGTCTATGCCGGAACGCTGAAAACGGGCGATTCGGTCATCAATACCACCAAGGACCACAAGGAGCGCATCGGACGGATGTTCCAGATGCACGCCGACAAGCGCGCCGAGATCAAGGAAGTGATGGCGGGCGACATCGTCGCCTTCGTCGGCCTCAAGGACACCGGCACCGGCGATACCCTGGCTGCCGCCGAAGACCCGGTCATTCTTGAGCGCATGGCCTTCCCGGTCCCGGTGATCGACATCTCGGTCGAGCCGAGGACCAAGGAAGCGGTCGAAAAAATGACCCTCGCTCTGCAAAAACTGGCCGGTGAAGATCCGTCGCTCCGCCTGCGCACCGATCAGGAAACCGGCCAGACCATCCTGTCCGGCATGGGCGAGCTTCATCTTGAAATCATCATCGACCGTCTCAGGCGCGAATACGGGGTCGAGGCGAATGTCGGCGCGCCTCAGGTGGCGTATCGCGAAACCATCTCGCGCGCCCACACCGAAACCTATACCCACAAGAAACAGTCGGGCGGTTCGGGCCAGTACGCCGAGGTCAAGATCATCTTCGAGCCGCTCGAACGGAACGAGGGCGTGGTGTTCGAGAACAAGGTGGTCGGCGGCTCGGTTCCGAAGGAATACATTCCGGCGGTCGAAAAGGGCATCAAGGTCCAGGCCGATACCGGTGTGCTCGCCGGTTTCCCGACCGTCGACTTCAAGTACACCCTGGTCGACGGCAAATATCACGATGTCGACTCGAGCGCGCTCGCCTTCGAAATCGCCGCCAAGGCCTGTTTCCGCGAGGGTATGAAAAAGGCCAGCCCGGTCATTCTCGAACCGATCATGGATGTGGAAATCACCACGCCGCAGGACCATGTCGGTGATGTGGTGGGCGACCTCAATCGTCGGCGCGGCATGATCCAGAACCAGGAAAGCTCCGGTTCGACCATCATCGTGCGTGCCCTGGTGCCGCTGAAGGAAATGTTCGGCTACATCTCGAACCTGCGCAGCATGACCAAGGGTCGTGCCTCGTTCACCATGCAGTTCCACCACTACGATCCGGTTCCGCGCAACATCGCGGACGAGATCATGGCCAAGAGCGCATGATCCCGATCTCCCAGGATTGGCGGGAGTAACGCGATGCGGCTTCGCTGGGCGCGCGGCCGCGGAACGATCGATACCAAAGCGGGGCCGCGCGCGAGCGAATGGCTTGGACTGGATGACGCGGGCAATCCGATTGCCCGCGTTATTCATCTCGACGGCCCGATGCAGACCGACCATGGCGTCTACCGCGCCATCGCGCTCGACCGGGATGCGCGGCTGATCCGCCTCCTGCCACTGCCTCCGGCCGATGGCGACTGGCTGGCGGTGATCGGTGGCCGCGTGGTCGGCCGCGCCGCCGCGCCGCTTGCCGCGGTCCGGCGGGCCGAGGCCGCTCTCTAATCTCAAAAGACAGAAATAACCTGTTGAAACCGCGACAAACCGCCCCCGTCATCACGGCGTCGGACATCGAATCCGCCGAACGGGTCATGGGCATAAGCTACACCGATTCCGAACGCGCCCTGATGGACGGCCTGCTCGCCCAACAGTTGCTGCTCGCCCTGAACCGCAGGGCCTGTTCTCTCACCGACGACCTCGCCCCCGCTACCGTGTTCGATCCCCGCCTGCCCGGATTCGCGATGCCCGATCCGGGCCCGCTCCGCGTTCCCGCGACCGTACAGGGTTTCCCGGACGACGATACCGCCATCGCCTTCGCCCCGATCACGGCGCAGGCCACCTGGCTTCGCCAGGGCAAGCTCACCGCCACCCGCCTCACCGCGCTCTATCTCGACCGGATCGAACGGCTCGACCCGCGCCTGCTCTGCTATGCACGCCTCAACCCCGCCGCCCGCGAAGAAGCCGCCGCGCTCGACGCCCGTGCCGCACGTGGCGACCGGGCCGGCCCGCTCCACGGTATCCCCTACGCCTGCAAGGACATCATCGACACCACCGGCCTCGCCAC
>DASVGZ010000199.1:0-2069 GCA_036379275.1 Acidiphilium sp.
CGACCAGGGCAGATCCATGGTCAGGAACTCGGTGACGATCTTGCCTTCGATGATGCCGATCACCGGGCCGGTCGGGCCGTTGGTCGGGGCTCGCAGATCCTCCGCGCGGATCGGCGCGCGGCGCACGCTGTCCAGCCCGACCGGCGGCGGCGGCTCGCGGTTTTCGAACAGGGCCGGCTCAACCGCGAGGCCGCGCGCGATGTCCTGAAAGTCGCGGTCATCGAACGGCACGGCATCAACGGCAATATCGGGCGCGGTTTCGTCAAGGGTTTCGGCATCGCCGGGGGCGCGCTCGCCGCCTCGGTCGGGCACGACAGCCACAATATCTGCGTCGTCGGCACGAACGACGCCGACATGGCGCTCGCCGTCAATCACCTGATCGCCCTCGGCGGCGGCTTCACCGCCGTGCGTAACGGCGCGGTTCTCGGCTCGCTCGCCCTGCCGATGGCCGGCCTCATCAGCCTCGAACCCTTCGCCGCCGTCCGCGCGCAACTCATCTCCTTGCGCGATATCGTCCATGGCATGGGCTCGCGCCTGCCCGAGCCGTTCCTGCAACTGGCCTTCCTCGCCCTGCCGGTGATCCCCCACCTGAAAATCACCGATCGCGGACTGGTCGATGTCGACCGGTTCGAACTGATCGACGGCTGAATTCACGCCGGCTTTCAGTAGGATTTCGGCAGGCCCAGCACCTTTTCCGCGATGAAGCAGAGAATGAGCTGCGGGCTGACCGGCGCGATGCGGGGAATCATCACCTCGCGCAGATAACGCTCCACGTGATACTCTTTGGCATAGCCGAAGCCGCCATGGGTCATCACCGCCTGCTGGCACGCCTTGAACCCGGCCTCCGCCGCCAGATATTTTGCCGAATTCGCTTCCGCCCCGCACGACAGGCCATGGTCGTAACGCCAGGCCGCGTTCATGATCATCAGCCGCGCCGCCTCGAGCTGCATCCAGCATTCGGCGAGCGGATGCTGGATCGCCTGATTCCTGCCGATCGGTCGGCCGAACACCACCCGCTCCTTCGCATACAGCGTGGCCCGCTCCAGCGCCACGAATCCCAGCCCGACCGCCTCCGCCGCGATCAGGATGCGCTCCGGATTGAGCCCGTGCAGGATATAGTCGAAGCCCTTGCCCTCCTCGCCGATCCGGTCCTCGACCGGAACCTCCAGCCCGTCGAAAAACACCTCGTTGGAGTCGACCGCCTTGCGGCCCATTTTCTCGATCTCGCGCACCGAAACCTTCGCGCGATCCAGCGTGGTGTAGAACAGGCTCAGCCCTTCGGTCCGCCGGCGCATCTCCTCCAGCGGCGTGGTCCGCGCCAGGATCAGCGCCTTCTCGGCAACCTGCGCCGTGGATATCCAGACCTTCTGCCCGGTCACCACATAGCGGTCCCCCTTGCGCTCGGCCCGTGTCTTGAGCTGGGTGGTGTCGAGCCCGGTATTCGGCTCGGTCACGGCGAAACAGGCGCGCTCCCGCCCGGCGATCAGCGGCGGCAGCATCCGGCGCTTCTGCTCCTCGCTGCCGAACACCACCACCGGATTGAGTCCGAAGATATTCATGTGCACCGAGGATGCCGCCGTCATTCCCCCGCCCGACTGCGAAATCGCCTGCATCATGATCGCCGCCTCGGTAATCCCGAGTCCCGCGCCGCCATGCGCTTCCGGCATACAGATGCCGAGCCAGCCATCCCCGGCCAGCGCCGCGTGCAACTCGGACGGAAACCGGCCGTCGCGGTCGCGCTCCAGCCAGTACTCGTCGCCGAACCGGGCACAGATGTGCGCGATCGCGTCGCGAATCGCCTCCTGCTCCGGGCTCAGGGCAAAATCCATGATCGATGTCTCCAGACTGACGAACCGGCCGTTTTTGCAACCGTTTTTGCAAATCGCCAAAATTTCTTGACAGACGGAAGCCGCGCTCGCGATGATCCGGGGAATGGACTCGGGAGTGGCATTATCCGCCCAGTGCTTGACCAGCCGGATTTCTCGGCACATCCACGGGCGAACCCTGCGCCCGGATGATCGCGAATGACCGAAACCACGCCTGCCCTCCCGCTCAAGACGCTGCATATC
>DASVGZ010000200.1:0-9424 GCA_036379275.1 Acidiphilium sp.
AATTTCCCCAGCGAAATCCGGGAGAAAACGCGATCTCGGCGTCCATCTCCGTGCGCAGCGCATCCATAATCACCTGATCGACAGAGCCGTAAAAATTGTTGCGCCGGTAAAGCAGGGTCTGCGTTTCGGCAAGCGTCTCGCCGAGCATCGCCTCGTGCGGCTTGCGCCATTTCCCGATCTCGGCGGCAACTGCCGCATCCGGCCTGATCCTGTCGGCATAGATCGGCAGCAGCCGGTAATGCAGATCCCTGAGCCTGCCTTTCGCAAGGTCGAGATCGAGCACGGCGACGAAATTGCCCGCCGTGCCCGCATTGGTGACGATCGTCCTTCCGCCGGCATTCTTCACCACGACGGGGGTCGGAACCGCGTCATGGGTATGACCGCCGAGAATGACATCGATCCCGGTCACCTCGGACGCGAGCTTGAGATCGACTGCCATGCCGTTATGCGACAGCAGGAGAACCGTATCGACCTTGTGTTTCTGCCGCAGGGCGTCCGCGTATTTCTGCATCGTGTCCGGATGGATGCCAAACCGCCAGTCGGGCGTGAACCGGCGCGGATGGGCGATCGGCACATAGGGGAAAGCCTGACCGATGATGCCGACACGATAGCCGCCGAGTTCGCGGATAATGAAGGGTTCGAACACCGACCCGCTGGTCTGGTCGAAGGCGGGCTTGCCCGTCATGCCCGCCTCGGCCGACAGGAACACGTTCTGGGCAATGAATTTTCCCTTGAACGCACTGATGATTTTCCCGATGCCGTCCTGTCCGTAGGTGAATTCCCAATGCCCGGTCATCGCATCGATGCCGAGCAGATTGCCCAGGGCAACCATGTTAAGCCCGCCGGAAAGATTGGCGACGCCGGTGCCCTGACACAGATCGCCGCCATCGAGCAGGATCGATCGCCCCGGTCCGGCGCCCGCGCGCAGCGATTCGATCGCGGTTTTCAGATGCGCGAAACCGCCAAGCGGGCCGAAGCGGCGGGCAAGATTTTCGAAATCGAGAAAGGTGAAGGCGTGAGCCGAACGGCTGCCCGGCTTCATGTGATAGTAATCGAGGAAGGCTTCGCCAACCAGGTGCGGCGGCTGCCCCCTGGCATTGCCGACACCGATATTCTGCGACGGCTCGCGGTACTGCACCGGCAGAGCGTTGGCGTGGGTGTCGGTCTGATGAATGATCCGGACATCGCCCTGCATCGGAACGTCGTAGGGATCGGTTGCGGAAAATCCGATCCGCGGCAGCAGCGCCGTGCTGCCCGCCGCGATCATCGCCGCGCGCCGTGTGAGTTTCATCGCGCGCTCTCCTGCCAGGTCAGTGTGGGACCGCGCCGGTCCAGAGTTTCTTCTGCGCTGTCGCCTGCCCGATCGACAGATCCGCAAGCTGGCGCGCCCGGGCCGCGGCTTTCTGCGCCGCCGCGAAATCGCCTTTCTGTTCGGCTGCCTCCGCCCGTTTGAACGCAGCCTCGGTCGGCGTCCACTGATTGCCCAGCGCGGCCGCCGCCTGCATCTTCGCCTTTGCCAGCGCGATGTCCTGATCGGCGCCCGCCTTCGTCGCGCCATCCGCCATCGCCACGCCAGGCAGCACGAGCAGCATCATGACCGCGACACCGAACGGTTTCATGGCCGCGCTCCCGGCCCTGCGATCGGCAGGCCATTGCTCATATAAGTGAGGAAATAGGCGAGATCGCGGTAGGTCGCGCTGTCCGGCTTGTCGGGCGCGGATTTCACCTTCTTGTCGCACCCGATGAAGCGACGCACCAGCGTGCCCATATCGCCCCATTTCGAGCGATAGATCGGAAACGACGCGGTCATGCCGAGCGCCGGCGCCAGAACATTGCCGCGCAGGTGCTTCCCGGCTTCCTGAACATGGCAGCTCGAACAGGAAAAATTGAGCTGTCCCCTGCGCGAATAGAAATATTCCTTGCCGGCCTGATAGGCGGCGAGCGCGCGCGGGTCGTCCGGGACGACAACATCGATCGGCTTGCCGCGCGAGGTATAGGTCATGTAGGCGAGAAGATCGGCCATGTCGCCCTTGGTCAGCTTCAGCGTGTCGAGCCCGTTCGCGACCCGGCACTGGTTGATCGCGCTGCCGAGGGTGACGACCTGCCCGGTTTTCGGGTCGAATTTCGGATAATCCTGCGCGATGCCGATACCGCCGTTCGGAAAGCACGACGCATAGTCCTTGCCGTTCGGGAACTTTGCCTCGAACAGCGTCTTGCCGCTGTCCAGCGCGAACTGATACGGCGGAAACTCCATGATCTGCTTCCACTGCGCGCGTTCCGACTCGCTGAACGTATACGGCCCGTCGACATAAGCGGAGAGCGGAACCTTCGGGAACCGGTGCTGGAAATACCCCTGAAACGCCTTCAGGTCGGCCGCGGGGTCGGGCTGGTTCGCCGCCAGCGCGCCCGACATCATCGTCATCAGCGCCAGCACCACATACGCGAATTTCATCGATCTCCCTTCCCTGCTCGCGGCCGCTTGCCGATGCTACATGATCTTCGCGGTCGTGTTCGCCGTCTCGCCCTTGTTGTCGACCCAGGAGACGCCGATCGCATCGCCGGACTTGCCGCCCTTGAACGCGAACTTGATGAACGGGTTCTGCGACACCGCCGGCCCCCAGAAGCCGGTGAGAACCACCTTCCCGTTATGGGTGAACTCGATCACCTCGATATAGTGCGGCGGAATCAGCTTCCCTGCGGCATCCTTCACGAACCCCGAATCCATCGGGTGCTTCACCAGCGCCTCGACCGTCGTGCTGCCGCCGGCTGTCTGCGCGCGAACCAGAATCTGATGTGCCATTATCCTGTTCTCCTAACCGCAGCCGCCCAGCGTGACCTTGATCTGCTTATCGGTGCTGTAAAGCTTGCCGCCCGATTCGGTGACCGCGACCACCTTCGTCGTCTTGGCGAGCTTGAGCCGGCTGGAAATCGCCGGGCTGGTTCCCGGCGGAATCTTGTAGGCGCAGGCAAGCGTGAAGGGATTATCCTCCGCCAGCAGAGCGACCATGGTGACATCCGGCAGGCTGGAATCGACCGCGACCGGCACCACCGCGCCGTTTTCGGCGATATCGGGAGCGTCCATCGTCACCTTGGCGGATGGCACCGGCGTCTTGCCGAACAGCGCCTGAAGCGCCGCCGCCTCGCTTTTCTGGGCAAACGCTTTGGTCGGATAGATCGCGGCATTCGCCGCCCCGACATTCTCCGCGGCCCTGGCGACGGGCGGAAGCAGAAGCGCAACTCCTCCCGCGGCTACTCCGGCAAGCACCTCGCGGCGGCGCGGCTGGCGCGGCCGGCCCTGATCGGCGTCGTTCATGAATCCTCGCTCATTTGGTGTACATGAAGTCGATGACATCGTTGATCTGCTCCGGCGTCAGGATCGCATTCCTGCCGAAAGGCGGCATGACGGTGTTCGGGTTGCGCGCCTGTTCGTCGTAGATGATCGCGTAGAACGTCTTGCGGTCCGGGATCATCGCCTTCACGTTCTTCAGCTCCGGGCCGATATTGCCAGCCTCCTCGGCGCCCGCAAAACTGTGACAGGCGTCGCAATTGCCGAGGGTGGTCGTCGTCGCGATCTTCTGGCCCGCAGCGATCTCCGCCGGCGTCGCCGCGCACGCAGCCACCGGCAGGAACCCCACAACCAGCGCGATCGCGAGATGTTTCATGGTGCCGTCCTCATCTGCCCTCCGGCACCTTATTTGCCCTGCGTCATATGATCAACCGGACCGGTGAGGCGCGGCGTCAGGTTCATCGTCGCCGCATTGGAAAGGATTTTGATGGAGGCCGGATCGGCGCAGTTCGTCATGCAGGCGGTGTTGTGCGTCACCGGCCGCGGGTCCTTCCAGTCGAACCCGTCCCGGTTGGGCATTTTGACCGCCGGAACCGACTTCGCGTCGGCGACGAAATCCGAAGGCACGATGCCGTTCATGTTGAGGAGAAAGGCGGTCAGCGCATAGACCTGATCGGGTTTCAGCGTGTGGGGTGCGAAGAACGGCATCGCCCGGTTGATATAATCCCACACCGTCGTCGCATAGGGCCAATAGCTGCCGACCGTCTTCACCTGGGCCGGCGTTCCGAGCGACCCCTCACCGCCGGCCAGTTGCGGATAGCCGTTGGCCCCCTCGCCGAACGTGCCATGACACATCGCGCAATCGGTCGCGTAGATCGTCTCGCCCTGGGCGACGCTGCCCTGCCCCGGCGGCAGTCCGGCGCCATCCGGCGGAATCGCGATGGTCCAGTCGGCAATCTGGGCGGCGGTCGGCGTCGTGCCCAACCCGTAATCGCCGGGCGGCGTTGCCGGCTTGTATTTCGCGAGACTGCCATTGCCGGCGCCTTCGGCTTTCCACACCGCGCGATCCTGCGCCTGGGTCGCGACCGGCGGCGCAGCCACCGCCACACCGACGCCCGACAGCACACCCAGAATGATGGCGGCGGATGCGATCCTAGGAAATCTGGACATTGTTCACCGCCCCGCTGGCCAGAATCTGCCAGGTCTGGATCGAATTGTTCTCGTAAACCGGATCATTGCCCCAGAACCGGTGCTTCTGCGCGATGGTCGGCTGGACGTAGCCGGTCTCATCGGTGACGCGGGACTGGATCAGCGCCGGCTTGCCGTCCCATCGCCAGGGCAGGGTAAAGCGGGTGAGGCATTTGGACAGGACCGGCTCGTCCAGCTTCGCACGATGAAAGCTGACCCCGCCATCGAGCGAGACATCGACCGCTTTCACCTTGCCGAGGCCGCTCCACGCCAGCCCCCGGATTTCATAGAAACCCGGTCCGCCGGTCAGCGGTTTTTCCGGGCAGGGAAAGGTGATGACCGATTTCGCCGCCATCACCCAGGTGAAGCCGAGCGCTTTGCCCGAAGGAAGCAGCTCCGAATACTCGCTGGTCTCCTCGCGGGTGATCCACGGCTCCTTGCCGAGCTGGAGATGGCGCAGCCATTTGACATTCACGTTCCCCTGCCAACCCGGCACCACCAGCCGCACCGGGTAGCCCTGCTCGGGGCGCAACGCCTCGCCATTCTGGCCCCAGGCGATGATGCAGTCGTCGAGGCATTTCGCCAGCGGCAGCGAACGATCCATGTGCGCGCCGTCCGATCCGGTCGCCAGCACCCAGCGCGCGTCCGGCAGCAGCCCGACCTCGTCGAGCAGGGTCGACAGTTTCACGCCGGTCCACAGCGCGCAGCCGACCATGCCATGGGTGAATTGCAAGGAGTTGAGCTGGGCCGCCGGCCATTCGGTCGCGCCATTGGCCGGGCATTCGATGAAATAGATGCGCGAGACCGAGGGAAACCGCATCAACTGGTCGAGGGTCAGCAGGAGCGGCCGGCGCACCAGACCCGAGATCATCAGCCGGTACTGCGCGGGGTCGATCGTCGGGCGGCCGGAATGGTCGCGCTGGAAAAACAGCCCGTTGGTGGTGATGATGCCCGGCTGGTCCTGCAACGGGGTGAAGCTGGTATCGGCATCCGTGGTCGGGGACAGCCACGGCACATAGCGCCGCACGACATCCTTCTCGAAGCGCGACGGCTGGCCGTAGGGCCGGGAATCGACACCCGGCCCCAGCGAGTTCGACCATGAATTGTCGGCGGGCGGTGCTGTGGGCGCCGGCGTTGCCGCCCTCGCCGTTGTCGCGATCGCCGTTGCCCCGGCGGCAGCGGCCAGCTTGAACATGTCGCGACGGTTCGGTCCGGCCATAGTCCCCCCAACCCGAATTGTTTTGCCGGCCCGGCGTAACCTCGCAAGGTGTGTTACAGACGGTCCGTTATTCCTTCGATTGATATATGCTATATTTCTGATATTGAATATGTCAACAAATTTCGACATTGCATCGCACAATGATCTGTCCCACCGGTCATGCCGGATTTCCGACCGGTCCGGATTGCGATTCTTCTTGATATCGGCGGGATGCACGCCTTAACTGAGCAGAGAAGTGCACTCGTCCGTCATCCACCGGAGGAAGGTCATGCACATCCGCAACCCGATCGAATGGGTTTTCTCCGCACCCGAGAACGCAGCCGGCGAGGTCGGTTCCGCGAGCAGCGCCGAATACTGGCCACAGGCCGCGCCGGTGAGGCCCGAGGTGCGACGGATCACGCCCGACGATCTGCGCATCGCCCTTCGCCTCGGTTACGAGGATTTCAAGGCCGATCGCACCGACGTGGTGACCCTGGCGATCGTGTTCCCGATCATCGGCCTGTTCCTCGCCGCCGTCGTTGAAAACCGCCACGCTCTGCCGCTGATCGTGCCGCTGATCGTCGGCTTCGCGCTGCTCGGGCCGCTGGCATCGATCTGGCTCTACGAACTCAGCCGCCAGCGCGAGGCGGGCGAACACCCGCGCATCATCGATGCGTTCCGCCTGTTCCGCTCGCCGCAGTTCGGCGCGATCGTGGCGATGGGCATCGTCCAGATCTGCCTGTTCCTGCTCTGGCTCGGCGCGGCCGACCTGATCTATCTCGGCACGATCGGACCGTCCCACCCGGATTCGCTCGCCGCCTTCCTCGCCGCGACCTTCACCACCGGTCCCGGCTGGATCATGATCGTCGTCGGCGCCATCGTGGGATTCGTCTTCGCGGTGATCGCCCTCGCGATCGGCGTAATGTCGTTCCCGATGCTGCTCGACCGCCCGGTGGACATGCCGACCGCGCTCGGCACCTCCGCCCGCGCCCTGTTCGAGAACCCGAAAACCTTCTTCCTCTGGGGCTGCATCGTCGCGGCCGGGCTCGCGGTCGGCTCGCTGCCGGCGCTGCTCGGTATCGCGATCACCCTGCCGATCCTCGGCCACTCGACCTGGCACCTCTACCGGCGGGTCGTGCGCTGAGCGTTAACGCAGGTGTTGCCGTCGCCGAAAAAGCGGCTAAGCTTGTTGACATGGAACAGCCGTCTCCTCCGCGCGCCATGCACGACATCGGCGGCGTCTCGACGTTCATGTGCTCGCCGGTCGACAAGGAACCCCACGCTCTGACCGAATTCGACCGCGTCGTGGACGCGATCCGGCAGATTCTCGGCCAGAAGAAGATCATGTCGGTCGACGAATTGCGCCGCGGCATCGAGAGCCTGCCGGAAGCCGACTATCATCGCCTGTCCTACTACCAGCGCTGGCTGTGCTCGATCACCGGCATCCTGCTGGAAAAGGGCACGATCACCGAGGCGGAGCTTCATGCCGCCCTGGCGGGCTCCTGATGTTCGCGCCGGGCACCGAGGTCCGGGTGCGGCTGGACTGGCCGGAAACGCGCGGCCGCTGCCATATCCGCACGCCGCATTACGTGCGCGGGGCTTCGGGGAAAATCGTCCGCCATCTCGGCGATTTCGCCAATCCCGAAAATCTCGCCTTCGCCCGTCCGGCCGAGACCGTCCCGCTCTATCATGTCCGGTTCGACCCGAAGACCGTCTGGCCGGACACCAGCGCGGACGATATCGTCATCGAGATTTTTCAGCACTGGCTGGAGTTGGCATGATCCTCACCGAAACCGACCCCGACCGGCTGCTCACCGCGCTCCGCGCCATTCTCGCCGGCAAGGCTATCGCCTCGGATGCCGAGATTTCCGAACGAATCCGCATCACCGATGGCGGCGACAAGGCGCAAGGCGCGCGCATGGTCGCCCGTGCCTGGACCGATCCCGATTATCGCGCGTTGATGCTGGCGGACGGCACCCGCGCCGCCGAGGCAATGGACATCCCGATGCGCGGGCTGCCGCCGCTCGGCGTTCTGGAAGACACGCCGGACCAACACCACCTCGTCGTCTGCACACTGTGCAGTTGCTACCCGCGCGCCGTGCTCGGCTATCCTCCATTATGGTTCAAGTCCGCCGGTTACCGGGCGCGCGCGGTGCGCGATCCACGCGGTCTTCTGGCCGAATGGGGCACGCCCCTGCCGAAATCGGTCCGGCTTCGCGTGGTCGACAGCACCGCCGATTACCGCTGGATGGTATTGCCTCTGCGCCCGGCTGGCACTGAGGGCTGGGACGTGGATCGCCTCGCCGCGATCGTCACCGAAGGCGACATGATCGGGGTGACGATTCCCGCGATCGGGTAAAATCGTTGAAGCAGTCCGATTCCGGCCTATCTGCGCAAGAGTGCAAGGAACGGAGGGCGCCATGCCGGACGGCAGCGATCGCGAACGGGAAATACGGGAACTGGCCTGGCGGCTCTGGCGCGATGCCGGCAGCCCGGACGGGCGTGAGGAAGAATTCTGGTATGCGGCCGAGGCTGAACTGCGCACCCGCGAAGACCGGAGCAGCGACGCCGATGACGGCAGTTTTCCGGCAAGCGATCCGCGTTCCGATACCGGAATCATGGGGCCAGGACGGTAAAACGGCGCGAAATGGTGAGCCCGGTGGGAATCGAACCCACGGCCCCAAGATTAAAAGTCTCGTGCTCTACCAGCTGAGCTACGGGCTCTCACCAGAACGCGCCCGCCGGAAAGACCAATTCCGGCGGGTTTCGTCAAGAGGCGAGGCGAAAGTAGCCTATGCGGCGAGTTCCATTTTCACGATTTTGGTCGGATCGGTGACCCGGCCGCTCTGGCCCTGCCCCTTCTTGATCTGATCGACATACTCCATGCCCTCGGTCACCTGGCCGAACAGGGTGTATTTGTCGTCGAGGAAGGTCGCCGGCGCGAAGCAGATGAAGAACTGGCTGTTGCCACTGTTCGGATCGTTGGTGCGCGCCATGCCGAGCGCACCGGTGAGGAAGCTCGCCTGGGTGGTGAATTCCGCCGGCAGGTCGGGCAGCTTGCTGCCGCCGGTGCCGGTATTGGTGGGGTCTCCGGTCTGCGCCATGAAGCCGGCGATCACCCGGAAGAACTCGCAGCCATTGTAGAATCCCTGCCCGGTCAGCGTCTTGATCCGCTGAACGGTCAACGGCGCGAGATCGGGCCGCAGCACGATCGTCACCCGGCCGAACGGCAGCGTGAGATAGATGGTATTGGAGAGATCGGCGGCGGACGCGGATGCGGACATGAGAACTCCGGCTATGGGGGAAGAAGCGGCGGCTGCGAGAAGAGTGCGTCGTTTGATCATGAGGTTCTGCCAACCCGGTTGAGGGTCCGTTCGAGGGTCAAAGACGGCACGAAACTGGTAATGTCGCCGCCAAGCTGGGCGATTTCCTTGACGAACCGCGACGAGATGAACTGGTGCCGCTCGCTCGCCATCAGGAAAATGGTCTCGATCGACTGATCGAGCCGATAATTCATCCCGGCCATCTGGAACTCGTAGTCGAAGTCGGAAACCGCGCGCAAGCCGCGCACGATCACGTTCGCACCGACCTCCCGCGCGAAATCGATCAGAAGGGTCGAGAATGGCAGAACCTCGATCACGGTGCCGGTGCGCCCGGCGATCGGACCGACCTCGGCACGCACCAGTTCGATCCGTTCGTCGCTGGAAAACAGCGGCCCCTTGCCGATGTTCCGCGCCACCCCGACCACCAGC
>DASVGZ010000201.1:0-2936 GCA_036379275.1 Acidiphilium sp.
GATGGTGGCGAAGCCGCTTGGCGCGCTGCTCGCCCTCGTGCGCGAAGAGGCCGGCGCGCTGGGATCGGCGCTCGGGCTCGCGCCGTATGACGCGTTGCTCGACCGGCACCAGCCGGGGATTTCGACCCGTGATATCGAGCCGGTATTCGCCCGCTACGAGACGTTCCTGAGCGAGGCTCTGCCGCGCGCCGAAGCCGTGCAGGCGAAGCGGACGGCCGGATTGCCAGGGACGGCGCCGTTCGCCGAGGCGGCGCAGGAGGCGCTGTGCCGCAGGCTGGCGGCGTCGGTCGGGCTCGATTTCACCTCGGCGCGGCTCGACCGTTCGGCGCATCCGTTCTGCGGCGGCACGCCGGGCGATATCCGCATCACCACCCGCTATGACGAGGGCGATTTCTGCTCGGCGCTGATGGGGGTTCTGCATGAGACCGGCCATGCGCTCTACGAGGCCGGGCTGCCGCGCGATTTCGCCCGTCAGCCGGTGGGGGCGGCGGCCGGAATGGGTGTGCATGAGAGCCAGTCCCTGATCGTCGAGATGCAGGCGGCGCGGTCGGATGCGTATCTCGGCTATCTGGGACCGGTGCTTGCCGAAGCGTTCGGGCAGGATGCGGCGGCGTTTTCGCTGCCCCGGCTCGCGGCGCGGCTGCGCCGGGTGGCGCGCAGCTTCATCCGGGTCGAGGCCGACGAACTGACCTATCCGGCCCATGTGATCCTGCGGTTCCGGCTGGAGACAGCGCTGGTCGCGGGCGATCTTGCGGTGGCCGACCTGCCGGGGGCGTGGAATGACGGGATGCGCGACCTGCTCGGCATTACTCCGCCGGACGACGCGCGCGGCTGCCTTCAGGATATCCACTGGTATTGCGGCGGATTCGGCTATTTTCCAAGCTATACGCTGGGGGCGATGGCAGCGGCGCAACTGATGGCGGCGGCGCGGCTTGCGAGGCCGGACATGGACGGCGCGCTGGCGCGCGGCGATTTCTCGCCGCTGCAATCCTGGCTGCGCGCGAATGTCCACGGTCACGGATCAAGGTTCGGGTTCAACGAATTGCTGGTCGCCGCGACCGGCAAGCCGCTCGACCCCGCCGGTTTCGAGGCGCATCTGACCGCGCGTTATCTGGGCTGATGCGCGGAAACCGGGATTTTTGACGATCGGGGCGGCAAAGATGCCGTTCTTGTTCTCGCATTTCCGTGATGGTAGTCTCGGCGGGCAATAAAGACCGGGGCTGGCCGTGTCGATTCTTCAATGGGTGTTTCTGGTGCTCGCGATCGGCACGGCTCTCGCGGAACTCCATTTCGGCACGGTTTATCTGATCGGAGTCGTGATCGCGGCGCTGATCGCCCTTGTCGTGGGGTTCGGCTTCGGCACCGCACCGGATGTCATCGTTTTCGTCGTTGTCTGCATTGCCCTGATGCCGGTGGCGGCGCTGCTCAGGCGCCGGTTCCAGCACCCGGTTCTTGCCGATTTCGATCTTGGCCAGACCGTCACGATTCTCGGGCCAGGCCAGTCGCCCGGCACCGTGCGGGTCGAGTATCGCGGCGCGCGGTGGGATGCGATGATCGATCCGCTCGCGCCGGACATGCCCGGATCTTCCGCGCCCGGATCTCCCGCGCCGGGGCAGGCCGCGATGATCACCGGGCGGGACGGCAACCGGCTGCTTCTGACACCGATTCCAACACTCACCAGCGGAGACGCGTGACCCATGGGCATTCCAGCGATTATCGTGATCGTTCTTCTGGTGATCCTTGCGATCGCCACGCTCCGCTCCGGCCTGCGCATCGTGCCGCAGCAGAGCGTCTGGGTGGTCGAGCGGCTCGGCAAGTACAACCGCTCGCTCGAACCGGGGCTGAATTTCCTGATCCCCTTCGTCGAGACCGTGTCCAACCGGTTCGATATGCGGGAGGTGCCGGTCGAGGTGCCGGCGCAGGTGTGCATCTCGCTCGACAACACAACGCTGACGGTGGACGGGTTTCTCTATCTCCAGATTACCGACGCGGTGAAGGCGGCCTATGGCTCGACCAACCCGATGGCCGCGGCGATGCAGCTTGCCCAGACCACGATGCGATCGGAAATCGGCAAGCTGCATCTCGATCAGGCGCTGTCGTCGCGGCAGACGCTGAACGCCGAGGTCGGGATCGCGGTGGACGAGGCGGCGGTGAACTGGGGGATCAAGGTGCTGCGCTACGAGATCAAGGACATTTCGCCGCCGCCCGAGATTCTGCGCGCGATGGAATTGCAGATCATCGCCGAGCGCGAGAAGCGCGCCACCATCGCGAAATCGGAGGCGACGCGCCAGCAGCAGATCAACACCTCCGAGGGGCAGCGCCAGCAGGAGATCAATATCGCGGATGGCAGGCGGCAGGCCGAGATTCTGCGGTCCGAGGGCGAGGCGAAGGCGATCGAACTGGTCGCGACCGCGACCGCTGAGGCGATCCGCGCGATCGGCGCGGCGGCTGCCGTCGAGGGTGGCATGGAGGCGTTGCAGATGCAGGTCGCCAAGGAATACATCGCGCAGTGGGGCAATCTCGCGAAGGCGAGCACGACGACGCTGATTCCCGCCGAGCTTGGCGATATCGGCGGGCTGGTCGCCTCGGCGATGACGATCATCCGGCGGACCTCTGACGGTCCGTCAGCGCCGCCATCGGCGCCCCCGGCGTCTCCGACGCCACGGTCGGCGCCGCGCTCGCCGCGCCCGGTTGCGGGGTCGGTCGATCTGACAAACTTGTCGTAAGGAGCGAAAATTCATGCGGATCGGATATCGGACGGTTTTTCTGACCCTCGCCGCTACCCTGGCGTTCGGGACGGTGCAGGGGTTTGCCGCGACGGAGAGCGATGCGGCGCATCAGCCATCGGCGGCCGATATCGCGGCGGTGCGCGCCTTCCGGCTGACTCCCGGGTTTCTCGGCAAATGGCTGGCGCTGGCGAAAGACCCGAAAATGCC
>DASVGZ010000202.1:0-9122 GCA_036379275.1 Acidiphilium sp.
CCGGTCACCGGTTCGGCGCAGGCGAGGCAATGGGCCGGAAGCAGGGCGTCGAGCGTGGCGCGCGCAAGCCGCTTCAGCATTCTCGGGGGTTTTCCGGCGGTGCGGATCGCGCGACAAGGGCGGCGATGACCGACATGCAGATTTTCGACCGCGCCGCCGTGCGCGCCCATCGCGACCGGGCGGCCGGCCGGCTCGGCCTTGTCCGCCCGCTGCTGGACGATCTCGCCGCCCGTGTGCTCGACCGGCTGGACGATACCGAAAAACGGTTCACCACGGCGCTCGATCTCGGCGGCCGGGGCGCGGTCGCGCCCTTGCTGGCCGAACGCGGGATCACGGTGATCTCGGCGGATCTCTCGCCGCGCCTGGCCGGGCTTGCCGGCGGGCGCGCGGTCGCGGCCGACCCGGAATTCCTGCCGTTCGGTCCGGCGGCTTTCGATCTCATCGTCGCCCATCTGTCGCTGCACTGGGTCAACGACCTGCCCGGCGCCCTGCTCCAGTTGCGCCGCGCCCTGAAGCCGGACGGGCTGTTCATCGCCAGCCTGCCGCTGCTCGGCACCCTCGGCGCGCTGCGTTCGGCGCTGATCGAGGCGGAGGAAGCGCTCACCGGCGGCGCGTCGCCCCGGGTCTCGCCGTTTCCCGGCCTGTCCGATTGCGCCGGGCTGATGCAGCGCGCGGGCTTCGCCCTGCCGGTCGCCGAGCGCGAGGCGATCGAACTCGACTATGCCGGTCCGCTTGCCCTTCTGCGCGACCTTCAGGCGGCGGGCGAGGCGAACGCGACGATCGCGCGCTCCCGGCGGATTCCGCCGCGTGCGCTGTTTCCCGCGTCCCTCGCTTCCCTCGCGCCGGAGGGTGGGCGGATTCGCGCGTCCCTGCATCTCGCGATCCTGACCGGCTGGGGATCATAGTAAACCCAACCGCTTCAGGCTGACCCATTTGCCGTTGCCGATGATCACGTGGTCGTGCAGCACGATCGAGAGCGCCGAAGCCGCCTGCTTGATCTCGCGGGTCATCGCGATATCGGCCTGCGATGGCGTCGGGTCGCCGCTCGGATGGTTGTGGACCAGGATGAATGCGGTGGCGTGGTGGTCGAGCGCGCGCTTGACCAGTTCGCGCGGATAGACCGGCGTATGGTTCACCGTGCCCTGCGACTGTACCTCGTCGGCGATCAGCCGGTTCCGGTTGTCGAGAAACAGAACCCGCGCCTGTTCCACCCGCTCGCGCGCAAGAACGGCGGTGAGATACTCGATCAGCCGGTCCCAGTGGTTCAGGATCGGCCGGTAGATCACTTCCGCGCGAACCAGACGCAGAGCGGCGGCCTGGACGATCTTCAGCGCGGCGACCCCGGCTTCGCCCATCCCCTCGACCGCGAGCAGGTCGGAAACCGGCGCGGCGATCGCCTGGGCGTAGGAGCCGAACCGCGCCACCAGGGCGCGGGCGATCGGCTTGGTGTCCCGCCTTGGCAAAGCAAGGAACAGCATCATTTCGAGCACTTCGTGGTCGGCGAGCGACTCCGGCCCGGCCTTCAGCAGCCGCGTGCGCAGGCGGGCGCGGTGCCCCGCTGCTCCGTACACCTCCGCGGCATCGCTGGCATCCGGGGACGGCAGAAGATCGGCCGGTTGCGACTTATGCGTGTGTTTTTGCACACGCGGAGATTGTCATAACCGGTCCGGTTTGGAAAGCGGACGTCAGACCGGAATGGTCTCGCCCTTGCCGAGGGTGAAAATCTCGCAGCCGGTCTCGGTAATGCCGATCATGTGCTCGAACTGGGCGGACAGGCTGCGGTCCCGCGTCACGGCGGTCCAGCCGTCGTCGAGAATCTTCACCTCGGGGCGGCCGGCATTCACCATCGGCTCGATGGTGAAGAACATGCCGGGCTTGAGCAGCGGTCCGTCGCCGGGCCGGCCGAAATGCAGGACGTTCGGCGGAGCGTGAAAGCGCCGGCCGATGCCGTGGCCGCAGAAATCGCGCACCACCGAAAACCGCTGGCCTTCCACATAGGTCTGGATCGCGTGGCCGATATCGCCGAAATGCGCGCCCGGTTTCGCCGCCGCGAGGCCGCGCAGAAGCGACTGATAGGTCACGTCGATCAGCCGCTTCGCCTTGGTCGAGGCGGTGCCCGCGACATACATGCGGCTGGAATCGCCGTGCCAGCCGTCGAGAATCACGGTGATGTCGATATTGAGGATGTCGCCGTCCATCAGCGCGCGCGGGCCGGGAATCCCGTGGCAGACCACGTGGTTGATCGAGATGCAGGACGATTTCGGATAGCCGCGATAGTTCAGCGTCGCCGGAATCGCGCCGTGCGCAACCATGTAGTCATGGCAGATCGTGTCGATCTCGCCGGTGGTGATGCCGGGGCGGACATGCTGGCCCACCATGTCGAGAACTTCGGCCGCGAGCGCGCCCGCCGCACGCATCGGCGCGAAATCCTCTCTGGTATGGATGGTGATGTGGCGCTGCTCGCCGCTACCGTCCATGACCGGCACTCCGCGCGAGCTTTCTTCGCAGGATCGACATGGCTCCTACATGACCTTCGCGACGCGCGATGGCAAGGTCATGAGCCGGCGCGCGGATGCAAGTCCGATCAGCAGAAGCACGCCGATCAGGGCGATCACGCCGCCCCATCCGCCCCGGCTCCAGGCGATGCCGCCGACCGATCCGACGATGCTGGAGCCGAGATAGAACAGAAACAGATAGAGTGCCGCGGCCTGCGCGCGTGCGCGCGTGGCCTCGGCGCTCACCCAGGCGCTCGCCGTGGTGTGGCTGGCGAAAAACCCGATGGTGAGCACGACGATGCCGAGCACCACGGCCGGGAGCGGCGTCGCGAGAGACAGAAGCGCGCCGGCGAGTTCGATGCCGATGGCGATCGGCAGAAGCCGGTCGCGGCCGAACCTGCCCGCGAGATGGCCGGTCCAGGTCGAACTCGCCGCCCCGATCAGATAGATGACGAAAATCAGCCCGGTCGCTGCCTGCGGCAGATGATAGGGCGGCCCCAGCAGCCGGAAGGTGATGTAGTTGTAGGCGGTGGCGAAGGCGCCGACCACGATGAACGCCTCGGCGAACAGAAGCCGGAGCGCGGGATCGGCGAGATGGGCGAGATAGTTGCGCGCGAGACCGCCGAACGCGAGCGGACGGCGGCTGAAATGCCGCGATGGCGGCAGCAGCGCAACGAAGGCGATGCCGCAGCCGAGCCCGACCAGCGCCGCCGCGGCAACCGTCCAGCGCCAGTCGAGAACGCCGGCGAGAATGCCGGTCAGCAGCCGCCCCACCATGCCGCCGATCCCGTTGCCGCCGATATAGAGCCCCATCGCCAGCCCCATCGCCTTCGGGTTCATCTCCTCGGCGAGCCAGGCCATGGCGACCGCCGGCAGGCCGGACAGGGTCAGGCCGATCAGGGCGCGGACCGCGAGAAACGCGCCCCAGTGCGGAATCGCGGCGGACATCAGGGTCAGAACCGCCGAAACGATCACCGACCCCGCCATGATCGTCTTGCGGCTCCACGCTTCGGACAGGGCGCTGGCGGCCAGAAGCCCGAACGCGAGGGCGAAGGTGGTGAGCGACAGGGCAAGGCTGGAGACGGTCGGGCTGACCGCGAAATCCCCTGCGAACAGCGGCAGCAGCGGCTGCACGCAATACATCATCGCGCAGGTGCCGAACCCCCCGAGGAACATCGCGAGGCTGGCACGGCGGAACGCGGCGCTATCGCGATGAATGAGGTCGTCGGAGGCGGCCATCGGCCGACAATGGCAGCGATGATGACCGGACGGCCAGCGCGCCCGCGCAGGTCAGCCGGGTGCCCCGCGCGCGGCTCGCGTCGCCGCGTTGTCCATGCCTACTTCTGCGCCCACGGCAGGCCGTCATGCTTCCAGCCGGCGACGTGGCCGCGATGGCCGCGCTGGTCATGCGGCCCCTCGAACCCGTCCTTGATGTTGTAGACATGCCTGAACCCGGCCGCCTGCGCGGCCTGCGCGGCGGCAAGGCTGCGCCCGCCGGTGCGGCACAGGAAGTAGATGTGATGCTCCGGCCCGAGCCCGGCCTGCCGCAACTGGTCGAGAAATTGCGGATTCGGCTGCATGGTCGGGAAAACCTGCCACTGAATCGGAACCGTCTGCTTGCCGGCCTGCGACAGGTCGGGCATCCCGACGAAATTCCACTCCGCGACGGTGCGCACATCGCAGAGCGCGGCGTCGGGATTGCTCATCAGGGCTTCCCAGACCTGTTTCGGTGCCACATCTTCGACCATATCGCCCTCCATCGCCGGCATCCCGAGCCTGCTGCGGGTGAGGTTGGCCGAGACCGGCGCATGATGCAAGATAGGAACAACAATCGAGGAGATGCGCGTGACCGCACTTCAATCCACCACCATCGCCGATGGCCTGACCGGCGCGATCGGCCATACGCCGCTGATCCGCCTGCGTCGCGCCTCCGAGGCGACCGGCTGCACCATTCTGGGCAAGGCGGAATTCATGAATCCCGGCGGATCGGTGAAGGATCGCGCGGCGCTCGCGATCATTACCGAGGCCGAGGCGCGCGGCGCGCTCAGGCCGGGCGGGGTGATCGTCGAGGGCACCGCCGGCAACACCGGAATCGGGCTCACCCTGGTCGCCAACGCGCGCGGCTATCGCTGCATCATCGTGATGCCGGAAACCCAGAGCCGGGAAAAGATCGACTTCCTGCGCATGATCGGCGCCGACCTGCGCCTTGTCCCGGCGAAACCCTACCGCGATCCCGGCAACTATGTGCATGTCTCGCGGCGGATCGCCGAGGAGACCGGCGGGTTCTGGGCCAACCAGTTCGACAACACCGCCAACCGCGAGGGCCATCGCCTGACCACGGGGGCGGAAATCTGGCAGCAGACCGGCGGAAAGATCGACGCCTTCACCTGCTCCTGCGGCACCGGCGGCACCCTGGCCGGGGTTGCGATGGCGCTGAAGGCGCACAAGCCGGACGTGCGGATCGTTCTCGCCGACCCCGATGGCAGCGGGTTGTTCGGCTGGATCAAGTCGGGCGACCTCACCCCGAGCGGGTCCTCGATCACCGAGGGGATCGGCCAGTCGCGGGTCACCGCCAATCTCGACGGCGCGCCGATCGACGATGCGATCCGCATCCCTGACGCCGAGGCGCTTGAGCAGGTGTTCGACCTGATGGTCCACGAAGGGCTGTCGATCGGCGGTTCGGCGGGGATCAACGTCGCGGCGGCGATCCGTGTCGCGCGCGATCTCGGGCCGGGCCACACCGTGGCGACGATCCTGAGCGACGGCGCGTCACGCTACCAGTCGAAACTGTTCAACCCCGAATTCCTGCGCGGCAAGAACCTTCCGGTGCCGCCCTGGCTCGGCGAGTAACTCTCCGGGCCAGAATTTCATCCGAGCCGTTCCTTGATCCGGTCGGCGACGCGCAGCGCGTTGGCGACGATGGTCAGGGTCGGGTTGACCGCGCCGATCGAGGGAAAAAAACTCGCATCGGCCAGATAGAGATTGTCGATTTCATGGGCCTTGCAATCGGGATCGAGAACTGATTGCGCGGGGTCTGTGCCGAAGCGTGCGGTGCCGGCCTGATGCGCGGTGCCGCCGATCGGGATGTTCTTGCCGAAATAGAGCGAGCGCTCGACCAGGGCGAGATGCGGACCGGCGGTGCGCATCGCGACTTCGAGCTTGTGCTTGAGCCGGCGATGCGCCTCGATATTGTTCGGCGCGAGATCGAGGAACACGCGGCCGTCGGATTTCAGCGTAATGCGGTTTTCCGGGCGCGGCAGATCCTCGCCCGACAACCAGAAATCCATCGAGTGGCGCGCCATTTTCTCAAACGGCATGTCGGGCAGGAATTCCAGCCACGCGGGCAGCGATTCGCCCTTGATCTGATCGGCGTGCGAGGTCGCGCACATCTGGATCAGGCCGAGCGGAAATTCCCAGTCATCGGCGCCGAAATAGTAATCGCTCACCGCCAGGGTCTTCTGAAACACCGTGTCGTTCGGCTCGCGCAGCACCGCCATCAGAACCGACTGGTTGTGCCGCATGTAGTTGCGGCCGAGCTGGTCCGACCCGTTGGCAAGACCGTTCGGATGCGCATCGTTCGCCGAACGCAGCAGAAGCAATGCGGAACTGAGCGCGCCGCACGCCACCACGACGATATCCGCCGAATAGCGTTCCCGCACGCCCTCGCGCACCACATTGACGGCCGATATCGTGCGCCCGGACCTGTCGGTTTCCAGGGTTTCGGCACGGGCGTTCGTCAATAACGTTACGTTATCATGCAGTCGCAGCATCGGGTCGATACAGGAAACCTGTGCGTCGGCCTTGCCGTTCAGAAGACAGGGAAACCCGTCGAACGCATCGCAGCGGATGCAGATGCTGGTGGGAGTCGGTTTGCCGTCCTTTTCGTCGAGCAATATGCCGAGCGGAAGATGGAACGGGTGCAGCCCCTGGCGGGCGAGACTCGTCGCAAGCTCCTGGATGCGCGGTTCATGGCTGACCGGTTTGTGCGGAAATTCTCCGCTCGACCATGGTTCGTTCGGATCGTCGCCACGCCGGCCATGAACGTGATACAGCCGTTCGGCCTCGGCGTAGTAAGGCTCGAACACATCGTATTTGACCGGCCATTCGGGTGAAATGCCGTCCTGGTGGCGGATCGTTCCGAAATCCCGCTCGCGCAGACGAAACAGGGCCGCGCCATAGACCTTGGAATTGCCGCCGACGAAATAATGCAGGCCTGGGTGGAAACTGTCGCCCTTGTGGTTGAACCAGGTTTCCCCGGTCTGATAGGCGGCATCGACGAAAACCGTCTGTGAATCCCAGTTTTTCGGACCGCGGGGCAGAAAATCGCCGCGCTCCAGGATCAGGACCCGCTTGCCGGTGGGCGCCAGACGCTGTGCGAGCGACGCGCCGCCCGGCCCCGAGCCGATGACGATGATGTCGTAATGATCCTGCTCCATGATCGCTCCCGGCGTTGTGGCACCACAGGAAGATGGTGAAGCGGGACGATCGAAACGCTCGCGGCGGAATCACGAAGCCGTGCGGTCAGGCCAGCGAATCGCTCACACTGAACTCCGCCTGGGTCGCCGCCCGGATCTGGTCGACGGTCACGTCGTCCGGCTTGTCGATCAACGTGAGGCCGGACGAACCGGTTCTGTCCACGGTGAACACGGCAAGGTCGGTCACGATCATGCTGACCACGCCCTTGCCGGTCAGCGGAAGGGTGCAGGATTTCAGGATCTTCGGCTCGCCCTTGGCTGTGTGCTCCATCAGCACAACGACGCGCGGCACGCCGGCGACCAGATCCATCGCCCCGCCCATGCCCTTGACCATCTTGCCGGGGATCATCCAGTTCGCGAGATCGCCGTTGCCGGCCACCTGCAACGCGCCCAGAATCGAAATGTCGATGTGCCCGCCACGCACCATGCCGAACGAGGTCGCCGAGTCGAAATAGCTCGTGGTCGGCAGTTCGGTCACCGTCTGCTTGCCGGCGTTGATCAGGTCGGCATCCTCGTCGCCCTCGTAGGGAAACGGGCCGATGCCCATCATCCCGTTCTCCGAGTGAAGCTGCACCGAAATCCCCGCCGGAATGTGGTTCGCAACCAGGGTCGGAATCCCGATGCCGAGGTTGACGTAGTAGCCGTCCTTCAGTTCGCGCGCCGCACGGGCGGCCATCTGGTCTCTGGTCCAGGGCATTATGCAGTCTCCAGTTCGGGCCGCGCCGCGTCACGCTTTCGGGTGGTGCGCTGCTCGATGCGCTTGTCGATTTTATCGAGCTTGACGATGCGCTGGACGAAAATGCCCGGCGTCACGATATGATCGCCGTCGATTTCGCCCGGCTCGACCAGATGCTCGACCTCGGCGACCGTGATCTTCGCGGCACTCGCCATGATCGGATTGAAATTCCGCGCGGTCTTCCGATACACCAGATTGCCCTCGGTATCGCCCTTCCACGCATGAACGATCGCAAGATCGCCGACGATGCCGCGCTCCATCACGTAGTGCTTGCCGTCGAACTCGCGGGTCTCCTTGCCTTCGGCGATCACCGTGCCGTAGCCGGTCGCGGTGAAGAAGGCGGGAATCCCGGCCCCGCCGGCGCGGATACGCTCGGCCAGCGTGCCCTGCGGGTTGAACTCGATCTCAAGCTCCCCCGCGAGATACTGGCGCGCGAAGGTCGCGTTCTCGCCGACATAGGAGGAGATCATCTTCCGCACCTGCCGGGTTTCGAGCAGAAGCCCGAGCCCGGCGCCGTCGATCCCGGCATTGTTGGACACGATGGTAAGATCGCGCACCCCGCTTTCGCGAATCGCCATGATCAGGCTGGAGGCAACTCCGCACAGGCCGAACCCGCCCGAAAGGATGGTCATGCCGTCGCGCAGCGATCCGGCGAGGGCTTCTGTCGCGCTGTTATGAACCTTGCGCACCGCTCAGCGCTCCACACACATGGCGACGCCCATGCCGCCGCCGATGCAAAGCGTGGCGAGCCCCTTCTTCGCGTCGCGCTTCTGCATCTCGAACAGAAGGGTGATCAGAACGCGCGCGCCCGATGCGCCGATCGGATGGCCGATCGCGATTGCCCCGCCATTCACGTTTACCCGCGCGGGGTCGAAATTCAGCCCCTTGTTCACCGCGCAGGCCTGGGCGGCGAACGCCTCGTTGGCCTCGATCAGGTCGAGGTCGCCGGCAGCCCAGCCCGCCCGGTTCAGCGCCTTCTGCGACGACGGGATCGGCCCGGTGCCCATCAGCGCGGGATCGACGCCGGCGGTCGCGAAACTCGCGATCCGCGCCAGCGGCGCAAGGCCGCGCCGCGTCGCCTCCTTCGCCGACATCACCACCAGAGCCGCCCCGCCATCGTTGATGCCCGAGGCATTGCCCGCGGTGACGGTGCCATCCTTCGAGAAGGCGGGTTTCAGCCGCGCCATCGTCTCGGCCGAGGCGTCGTGGCGGATATATTCGTCATCGGCGACGGTCACCTCGCCCTTGCGGGTGGCGAGGGTGACCGGGGCGATCTCGTCCCTGAACCGGCCGGATTTCTGCGCGGCCGAGGCCTTCTGCTGCGAGGCGAGGGCGAGCGCGTCCTGCTCCTCGCGGGTGATCTGGAAGGCGCGGGCGACGTTCTCGGCGGTGGTGCCCATGTGGTAGCCGTTGAAG
>DASVGZ010000203.1:0-2323 GCA_036379275.1 Acidiphilium sp.
CGGCACGATCGCCGGCATTCCGCCGATTTCTGTTTCGGCCTCGACAGTGCCGATGAACCGGCTGCCGATATAGCTTTCATGCACGAAGCGGTCACCAACCTTGAGCCGCCCGCTTGCCGCCAGATGCGCGAGACGCGCGGATGTGCCGGTGCCGCAGGGCGAGCGGTCGATTGCCTTATCGCCATAGAAGACGGCATTCCGCCCGTCAGCGCCCTCGCCTTTCGGAATATCGGCCCAGAGAACATGGCTGACGCCGCGAATGGTCGGATCGAGCGGATGCACCGGCTCGAACTTTTCCCGGATCTGGCGCCGGACTTCGCCGCTGTATTCGACCAGTTTCGCCGCGCCGAGCGTATCGAGCCCGGCATAGCGACCCTGCGGCTCGATGATCGCGTAGTAATTGCCGCCAAACGAAACATCGGCGGTCAATTTCCCGAGTTCGGGAAGCTCGACCTCGATCCCGCGCGCCGCGACATAGGACGGAACATTGCGAATGGCGATCGAAGTCACCTTCTGCCCTTCGACCTTGTACGATGCCTCGATGATTCCAGCCGGCACCTCAAGCCGGACCATGCCGGGGCGAGATGGCGTAATCAGCCCGTGTTCGAGCCCGAAGGTGACCATGCCGATCGTGCCGTGACCGCACATCGGCAGACAGCCGCTGGTTTCGATGAACAGGATGCCGGCGTCGGTATCGTCGCGCGTGGGCGGATAGATGAAGCCGCCGGACATCATGTCGTGCCCGCGCGGCTCGAAGCAGAGTCCGGTGCGAATCCAGTCGAACCGGGCGAGAAAATCCTGCCTTCGCTCCGACATCGACCCGCCGCGCAGCAGCGGCGCGCCGCCGGCGACGAGGCGGACCGGATTGCCCGCCGTATGGCCGTCGATACAGAAGAAGCTGTGGCGTCCCAGGCTCATCGGCGTTGCCTCACGCCGATGCCGCGCGCTTGATCTCCTGCGCGCCGAGCGGGCTGGTCGCGGCAGCGCGGCGCACCATCTCGATCACCTCGGCGCGGCGCTCACCGGTGAGCGGCATCCGCGGCGAGCGGACCCGCTCCGACCCGCGACCCATCAACTGCTCGGCCAGCTTGATCGACTGCACCAGATCGTGCTCGGCATCGAGATGCAGAAGCGGCATGAACCAGCGGTAGATGGTCCGCGCCTCGTCGAGATTGCCCGCGCGGAGCGCCTCGACCAGCCGGACCGATTCGCGCGGGAACGCGTTGGTGAGGCCGGACACCCAGCCGCGCGCGCCGAGCAGCATTCCCTCGAAGGCGAGATCGTCAAGGCCGGCGAACAATTCGAAGCGGTCGCCGAAGGCGTTGTAAAGATCGGTAAAGCGGCGCGGATCGGGCGAGCTTTCCTTGATCGCGGCGATATTCGGGACACCGGCCAGTGCATCCAGAACCTCGACGCCGATGCTGACCCGATAGGCCGGCGGGTTGTTATACAGCATGATCGGTAGCGCGGTCGCCTGCGCGATGGTCCGGAAATGGGCGATCAGTTCCTCGGTGCGCGGAACATAGACCATCGGCGGCAGGACCATCAGCCCGCTCACCCCGGCCTTCTCGGCGCCCCGCGCATATTCGACGGCGCGGCGTGAGTCGAACTCGGACACCCCGGCGATCACTGGCACCCGCCCGGCGACGATTTCGACCGTCGCCGCGAGAACACGCAGCTTTTCGTCGATGGTGAGCGAGTTGTTCTCGCCGACCGTGCCCAGAACCACCAGCCCGTCGACTCCGTCCTTGATCAGGGCGTCCTGCACGCGCTGGGTCTGACGCAGATCCGGGGCCATGTCCTCGGAAAACTGTGTGGTTGCCGCGGGAAGAATGCCCTGCCATCCGGTTGCCATGTGATCGCTCCTCAGTTATATAATCGTATACGTATACGATTTTTAGGGACAAGGCAAGCGTGCTCGAACAGCCGAAAAAAGATATTCTGGTCGTGGGTGGCGGTATTATCGGGCTGTGCTGTGCGCTCCGACTGCAACAGGCGGGATGGCAGACCACTATCGTCGACCCCGGCGATTTCAGCCGCGCCGCCGCGAGCGGCAATGCCGGGCATATCGCGATCGAGCAGGCCGAACCCCTCGCCTCACGCGCGGCGCTGCGGACGACACTCGGGCAATTCGTGCAGGGACGCGGCCCGCTCGGACTGCCGCTGCGGGATATCGGCACCTGGGCGCCGTTCGCGGGCAAACTCTACCGGTTTTCCGCCCCGGCGCGGCACGAGGCCGGCAAGGTAGTTCTGGGCGCACTGCTCGCCGATGCGATGCCGGCGTGGCGCAGACTGGCGGACGATATCGGTGCCTCTGATCTGC
>DASVGZ010000204.1:0-2835 GCA_036379275.1 Acidiphilium sp.
CCGACGACCAGTCGATGAACGCGACCGCCAAGGTTCAGCAGGATTTCAAGCCGATCCCGAGCTTCGCGCCGCTGGTCAAGGACGTGAAACCGGCAGTGGTGTCGGTCACCGTGCATCTGAAAACCCAGCCGGTCGACCAGAGCCAGGGAATGCAAGGGCAGAACGCTTCGCCGTTCCCGTTCCCGTTCCCCTTCCCGTTCCCGCAGCCGCAGCGCCCGCAGGCGGTCGAGGCCAAGGGTTCGGGGTTCTTCATCAGCCCGAAAGGCTACCTCGTCACCAATAACCATGTGGTGAAGCACGCCAAGTCGGTGTTCGTCACCCTGTCGGACGGTGAGCGCCTGCCGGCCAAGGTGGTCGGCACCGATCCGAACACCGATCTCGCGGTACTGAAAGTGACGCGCGCGAAGCCGTTCCCCTATCTCGAACTCGGCGATTCGGCGGACGTGGTGCCCGGCCAGTGGGTGATCGCGATCGGCAATCCGTTCGGCCTTGCCGAAACCGTGACCACCGGCGTGGTCTCCGCGCTCGGCCGCGATATCGGCGACGGCGAATACGACAGCTTCATCCAGATCGACGCGCCGATCAACGAGGGCAATTCCGGCGGTCCGCTGCTGAACCAGAAGGGCCAGGTGATCGGGGTGAATACCGCGATCCTGACTCCGTCCGGCGGTTCGGTCGGCATCGGCTTCGCGATCCCGTCCGACATGGTGAAGCAGATCGCCGACGACCTGATGAAGAGCGGCCATGTCACCCGCGGGTTCATCGGCGTCGAGGTCCAGTTGATCACCCCGGAGATGGCGCAGGCCATGGGAATCAAGGCCGAGGACGGCAAGGCCAACGGCGCCCTGATCGCAGCGACCGAACCGAACAGCCCGGCAGCCAAGGCCGGCCTGAAACCCGGCGACGTGATCACCCAGGTCAACGGCAAGACCGTCACCGATCCGCGCGATCTCGCCCTGGCGATTTCCGGCACCAAGCCGGGCAATGCCGCACAGGTGACCTATCTGCGCGACGGCAAGAGCAACCAGGTCAGCATCACTGTCGAGAAAATGCCGGCCAACGCCCAGGCGGCGTTCAATCAGGGCGGCAACAGCGGCAATGGCAGTGCGACAACAAGCAAACCCGAACTCGGCCTGACCCTCGCGCCGCTGACCGAGAACGATCGTCAGCAACTCGGCCTGCCGATGAGCAGCAACGGCGCACTGATCGCCCATGTCGCGCCCGATTCGCCGGCCGATGAGGCGGGGCTGCGCTCCGGCGATATCATCGTCGGAGTCGGCAGCACTGTCGTGACCGACCCGAACGAGGCGGTTACGGCGATTCACAAGGCCGAGACGCAGAAAGCCAAGGCGATCGCGCTTCGCGTGATGCGCGGCAACCAGGCGATCTTCGTCGCCGTGCCGCTGACCGGAACCAAGAAGTAATTTTCTGAATAATCGGAGAAGATAAAAAAATCTTCTCCGAAGTTCGGCAATTCCGCACTTCTGTGCCAAAATATTCCCCGGCTCTTGTGAGCCGGGGATGTTTCTGTTTTCACGACACGACCCGATCCCTATCTTCTCATCAGGTCCATCAACGTGGAATTGCCATGACCCTGCTCGCCGCCCCCGGAACCGAAACCAGCCTCGCCGGCGACACTGCCGATCTCGCGACGCTCGAAGCCGAAGGCATCGAAATCATCCGCGAGGCGGCGGCGGGATTCCGCAATCCGGTCATGCTGTATTCGATCGGCAAGGATTCGTCGGTCATGCTGCATCTGGCGATGAAGGCGTTCTATCCCGCCAGACCGCCCTTCCCGCTGCTGCATGTCGATACCGGCTGGAAATTCCGCGAGATGATCGAATTTCGCGACGCCACGGCGAAGCGGCTGGGGCTCGACCTGATCGTGCGCACCAACGCCGAGGCGGCGGCACGCGGCGTCGATCCATTCCATTATTCGGCCTCGACCTATACCCAGATCATGAAGACCGAAACGCTGAAAACCGCGCTCGACGATCTGAAATTCGATGCCGCCTTCGGCGGCGCGCGGCGCGACGAGGAAAAATCCCGTGCCAAGGAACGGGTTTTCTCGGTGCGCAACGCCCGTCACGGCTGGGATCCGAAAGCGCAGCGGCCGGAACTCTGGACCCTGTTCAACACCCGCCTCGCTCCCGGCCAGACCATGCGGGTGTTTCCGCTGTCGAACTGGACCGAAGCCGACATCTGGAACTACATCGCGCGCGAAAACATCCCGGTGGTTCCCCTGTATTTCGCGAAACCGCGCCCGGTGGTCGAGCGCGGCGGCCAGTTCATCATGGTCGATGACGGCCGCCTGCCGCTGAACCCCGGCGAGACGCCGCAACTTCGCAGCGTGCGGTTCCGCACCCTCGGCTGTTATCCGCTGACCGCTGCCATCGAATCGGAGGCCGCGACCCTCGATGCGGTGCTCGCCGAGATGCGCGCCTCGCGGATGTCGGAGCGTCAGGGCCGGCTGATCGACCACGATGATTCGGCGGCAATGGAAAAGAAGAAGCGGGAGGGTTACTTCTGATGGACGACATGCACCTTCCCTCCATCCGGGCTGGCGCCGACCGGACCGGAACGCGATCGCTGCTCCGCCTGCTGACCTGCGGTTCGGTCGATGACGGAAAATCCACCCTGATCGGCCGGCTCCTGTTCGACACCGACAACATCCCCGACGACCAGCGCGCCGCACTCGAACGCGATTCGAAAAAATTCGGCACCAACGGCGCGGAGATCGACTACGCCCTTCTGGTCGACGGGCTCGAGGCCGAGCGCGAGCAGGGCATCACCATCGATGTCGCCTACCGGTTCATGGCGACGCCGCGCCGCAAG
>DASVGZ010000205.1:0-19684 GCA_036379275.1 Acidiphilium sp.
CGCCTCGTCCACCAGGTCGATCGCCTTGTCAGGCAGGAACCGGTCGGTGATGTAGCGGTTCGACAGCGTGGCGGCCGCGACCAGCGCGGAATCGGTGATCCGCACGCCGTGGTGCAACTCGTATTTCTCCTTGATGCCACGGAGGATCGAGATCGTATCCTCGACATTCGGCTCATCGACGAAAACCGACTGGAACCGCCGCGCCAGCGCAGCATCCTTCTCAATGTATTTGCGGTATTCGTCGAGCGTGGTGGCCCCGACGCAATGCAGCGCACCACGCGCCAGTTCCGGCTTGATCAGATTGGAGGCATCCATCGCGCCATCGGCCCGCCCGGCGCCGACCAGCGTGTGCATCTCGTCTATGAACAGGATGATCTCGCCGTTCGCGGCCTCGATTTCCTTGAGAACCGCCTTCAGTCGCTCCTCGAATTCGCCACGGAATTTTGCGCCGGCGACCAGCGCGCCGAGATCGAGCGCCATCAGTTTCTTGTTCTTCAGCGCCTCCGGCACGTCGCCGTTGACGATGCGCAGCGCCAGCCCTTCAACGATCGCGGTCTTGCCCACGCCAGGCTCGCCGATCAGCACAGGGTTGTTCTTGGTGCGGCGGGCGAGCACCTGGATGGTACGGCGGATCTCCTCGTCGCGGCCGATCACCGGGTCGAGCTTCTGGGCTCGCGCCGCCTCGGTCACATCCCGCGCATATTTCTTCAGAGCATCGAAATTGTCCTCGGCGGTCGCGCTGGTCACTCGCCTGCCCTTGCGAATTTCGGCAACCGCCCGCTCCAGCGCCTGCGCCGACGCGCCCGCCGATTTCAGAGCACGGCCGGCCGGCGTCTCGCTCGCTGCAAGGGCGATCAGGACCCGGTCCTGAGCCACGTATTCGTCGCCAGCTTTCTGCGCCATCGCCTGTGCGGCATCGAGAACCCGCAGCAGATCGGGGGTGATCTGCGGCTGCCCCGCGCCCGACCCCTGCACTTTCGGCAATTTCGCGACAGCATTGTCGGCCGCGAATTTCACGGCCACGGGATCACCGCCGGCGGCACGGATCAATCCGGTGGCCGCGCCCTCCTGATCGTCGAGAAACGCCTTGAGCAGATGCTCCGGCGTGATGAACTGGTGATACTCCCTGACCGCGATGGTCTGCGCGGCCTGAACGAAGCCTCTTGCCCGTTCGGTGAATTTTTCAAAATCCATGCAGTTGTTCCTTTCATGACCCCTGTGTCAGGCGATCAGGCAACGCCATCCCTCATCAGGCAATGGCGCGGCCTTGCCTCGGACATTTGGTTCCTGCATTGAATGCACTCAAGGGGGAACCATGCGGATCGAGTCAATCTGGCGCTACCCGGTGAAGGGGCTCTCGGCGGAACCTCTGGCGGACGCCATGCTGCGCCCAGGCCGCGCGATCGAATGGGACCGCGCCTTCGCCCTCGCCCAGGGCGATTCCGGCTACGACGAGGCGGCACCGGCCTGGCGCACGAAAAACGAATTCCTCTGCCTCGCCCGCAATCCCGAGGCGGCTTTTCTGGCATCCCGGTTCGACGATGCCACCCGCCGGCTCACGCTGACCGCCCCCGATGGCACGGCACACGAAGCGTCCCCGTTCGAGCCGGAAGGCCGCGCCAGCCTGACCGCGTTCATCGCCGCCGCCCTGCCCCACGCCATGCGCGGCACGCCCCGTTTCGTCTACGCGCCCGGGCACAGTTTTTGTGACAACAAGACCCAGGTGATCAGCCTGATCAACCTCGCCAGCCTCGAAGCTCTGGAGGAAGCTGCCGGTGCGGCCCGGCATCCGTTGCGATTCCGCGCGAGCGTCTATCTCTCTGGCGTCGCGCCGTGGGAGGAATTCGCCTGGCTCGGCCGTACCATCGCGATCGGCGGAACAAAATTGCGGGTGAAGGCCCGCATCGGCCGTTGCGCGGCAACCTGCGTCAATCCCGAAACCAGAGAGCGCGACGCCAACCCGGTAAGGGAACTGATGATCCATTTCGGCCATACCGATTGCGGCATCTACGCCGAGGTGATCGAGGGCGGCCGACTCGCGCCGGATGATACGGTCACTGTCCTGCCATGACCGGCCGACCGTCCATTCCGCCGGTTCGTTCATGACGCCCCCGCTTACTCGCGGCATGAAATCGGACTAGGGTCCACAGTCATGTTAACCGACCTGCCGAACGTGCTGACCCTGTCGCGCATCGCCGCAATCCCGGTGCTGGTGCTTCTGGTCGCGATCCGCGCGCCTCTCTCCGATCTGCTCGTCGCCATCCTGTTCGCCCTCGCCGCGATCACCGACTGGCTGGACGGACGGCTCGCCCGCTCACGCCGGCAGTTGTCGAATCTGGGCCGGATGCTCGACCCGATCGCCGACAAGCTTCTGGTCGGTGCCACGCTGATGGTTCTGGTCGGGTTCAACCGGCTGCCGTTTCTGGGCATCTATCCCGCCATCGTCATCATGCTGCGCGAAATCCTGGTCTCGGGCCTGCGCGAATATCTCGCCGGAATCCGGATCGGCCTGCCGGTCACCAAACTCGCGAAATGGAAAACCGCGACCCAGATGGCCTCGCTCCTGCTTCTGCTCCTGGGCAATTCCGGCGCGGGCGAACTCGGTATCGGCGGGTTTCCGGCAACCGCCCTGGGCGGAGCCCTGCTCTGGCTCGCCGCCCTTCTCACCCTCGTCACCGGCTGGGATTATCTGACCGCCGGGCTGCGCCACGTGATCCAGCCCGATCCCGCGCCCTGAGCGTTTGGTTTCTGGAAAATCGGTGCGGCTTGAGGTGAACCGGCAAACCGGCGCATAACGGCACACAGAATTCTTAAGGAAGCAAACCCGATGCGGCGCGGCGCGCGATCTGTCACCATACGGATTCTTGGTCTCGCGGTTCCGGGCGCGATGGCGCTTCTGCTGTCCGGCTGCGCCGGGGTCGGCAATTATGTCGACAGCACGGTCAATCCGTTCGGCGATCCGAATGCGCCACAAGGCTATGCGCTCAACATGCAGCGCGCCCGCGGCAGCGATGTCGCGGTGCAGCCGATCCGCCCCGAACCGGGCGATGTCTGGCCCGGCCCGGTCAAGCCGGTGCCGACGCTCAGCGAAATCCAGCAGCACATGAACGTGCCGCTCGGCCAGGCCTATGAAAATCAGTATGGTGCCGCCCCGGCTGCCGGCAGTTCGGCCACCTATTCGATGCCGCCGGGAACCGCGCCGCGCCGGCTGCCTCCGGAACGTCGACCGGAAACCGGTGGCCGTTTCGAAAGCTCGACCTCACCGACAAGCAATCAGGCGACGCTGCCGAACGCCCCGGCCGCAATGGCGATGAAGCCGGTTCCGGCGCCGGAGATTTCCAGAGGCAAGTCTTTCCCTGTCGGCGAAACTCTGATGAGCCCGGGCGGCCCCGCCGGCGTGGTGACCGACTCCGGCAACGGCCGCTATCAGACCGTCGCCCCGATCGACGGCAAGGGCGGCGGCATCCTGATCTCCAACGGGAACGGCACGGCGACCCTGATCGAGCCCGACGGGCAGGTGGTCACCGTGCAAGGACGATAATCCGGAATCGACCGATGACCGTCAGTCTTCCAGTCCCCATATCCGAGCCATGAGGATCCTCTATTTTGCCTGGCTGCGCGAACGAATCGGTTGCGCCGAGGAAGACATCGCACCGCCACCCGGGATCGCCACGGTCAGCGCCCTGACCAACTGGCTGGCGACTCTCAGCCCGGCCCACGCGAATGCCTTTGCCGACCGGCGAACGATCAGGATTGCACTCGACCAGCGTTTCGTCACCGGAGATGCCGCTCTGGGCGCCGCACGGGAAATCGCCTATTTCCCGCCCTTCACCGGCGGCTGACCATGCCGCGGATCTTGGTGACCCCCGACGATTTCGATGTGGGTGCCGAACTCGCCCGGCTCGAGGCCGGCGCCGGTGCGGTCGGTAGTTTCGTCGGCATCGTGCGTCGCGAGGCGCATGGGAAGACCCTGGCCGCGCTCACTCTCGAACATTATCCGGGTATGACCGAGACCGCACTTGCCGCCATCACCAAAACCGCGATGACGCGCTGGCGACTGATCGACTGCATGATCATTCACCGGATCGGGCGACTGCTTCCGGGGGCGCGGATCGTGCTTGCCGCCGCATCCAGCGCCCATCGTGGCGATGCTCTGAACGCCACTGCCTTCCTGATCGACTGGCTGAAAACCGACGCGCCGTTCTGGAAACGCGAGGATTTCGCCGACGGCGATTTCGCATGGGTCGAAGCGCACGCCGGCGACATCGATACCCGCAACCGCTGGCAGAGCGGCTGAACCGCGCGTAACCGCCCTTCGGGCAAACCAGACAACCATCTCAAACCGCCCTTCTGCGAAACGCCGGACTGCATCCGCACAGCATCGGTCGTTCAAAATATTAGTTCGAGTTCTGAAAATTATATTTGTATTATTATTTCAACATTAAACGCAAAATTAAAATTATTTTGTTGACGTTGCGTCCTTATGGTTGTATTGATCAAGTCAAACAACTGGAGATTGCTATGAAAATTCTGCTTTTCAGGACACATCTCGATAATAGAGATGGTCTCTCGGCGTTTTTTCAGTCCCGCCTCGCGATCGTGGATGAAACCACAGAGCCGGAAGAAGCACTCGATCTGGTTCGCTTTTACGATTATGATGCTGTTGTACTGCGCATTGCCGACAACCGGCCGAACGAGATCGACCTGATCCGCCGGTTGCGGATCGGCGGTCTGCGCTGTCCGGTCATCGCCGTCGCCCACACGCTCGCCGAACCGGTCCGATTGCGGATTCTGGAGGCGGGGATCGACGATCTGATCGTCGGCGCATTGTCGCAGGACGAAATTTTTCTGCGAATGCAGAACCAGATCCGGCGCAGCCGGGGCTTCCAGAGCCCATCTCTCGCGATCGGCTCCGTCGAGATCAACATGAACGCAAAGAAAATTCTCGTATCGGGATCCGAGGTGACGCTAACCAAAAAAGAATACCAGATCGTCGAGATTCTTGCTCTGCGCAAAGGCTGCGTTCTGAGCAAGGAGGCCATCCTCGACCACCTTTATGGCGGGCTCGACGAACCCAACCCGAAAATCATCGACGTATTCATCTGCAAGATCCGGAAAAAGCTCCTGGCTCTGGGCGCCGGGGACCTGATCGAGACCAACTGGGGTCGTGGCTACATGATCGCCGAAAAGCGCCTTCAGTCCGCCTCGCGGGAACAACCCGCGGCCATTCCGGAGAATGGCCGGCAGGAGATGAACGCCCTTTTACGTGTCGGAACCTGATCCGGCTCCGGGCTGCCTATTCGGCGGCGTGCGCCGACGGGGGTTTGCTGTGGATTTCCGCCATCTTCTGCTCGACGTGTCTGGAAAACACATATTCCGCCGGGCGCTGATGATCGAGCGGGATATCCTTCGCCATCGCGCCCTCGGTACGGATACCCTGAACCGCGAGTTTCGCCAGCTTCCACGGGTACTTGACCGAATCGATCACGGCGGTCGCCTCGAACCCGGAATGGACCATGCAGTCGGCGCATTTCTCGTAATTGCCGACCCCGTACTTGTCCCACTCGGTGGTTTCCATCAACTCCTTGTAGGTCTTGGCATACCCCTCGCCAAGCAGGTAACAGGGCCGCTGCCAGCCGAACACGGTGCGGGTCGGGTTACCCCACGGCGTGCATTTATAAGTCTGGTTGCCCGCGAGAAAATCGAGAAACAGCGGCGACTGGTTAAACTTCCAGGTCTTGCCCTTCGCCTTGCTCTCCTTGCCGTAGCGGAAGATCGCGCGGAACAGTTCCTTGGTGCGCTGGCGGTTGAGGAAGTGTTCCTGGTCCGGTGCGCGCTCATAGGCATAGCCGGGCGAGGTCATCACCCCGTCGATGCCGATCTCGTTCACGGTATCGAGAAAGTCCGCGACCCGTTTGGGGTCCGCGCCGTCGAACAGGGTACAGTTGATCGAAACCCGGAATCCCTTGGCCTTGGCAAGCTTGATCGCCGAAATCGCGCGCTCGTAGACGCCTTCCTGATTGACCGAGCGATCGTGCATCTCGCGGTCGCCGTCGAGATGGATGTCCCAGCAGAAATTCTTGTGCGGTTTGTAGTCGTCGATCTTCTTTTCCAGAAGCAGCGCGTTGGTGCAGAGATAGATGAACTTGCCCCGCGCCAGCGTCTTCTGGACGATTTCCGGCATTTCGCGATGCAACAGCGGTTCGCCGCCAGCGATGGCGACGATCGGCGCACCGCATTCGTCCACGGCTTCCAGCGCCTCCTCGACCGACAGGCGCTGATTCAGGATCGGCGCCGGATAATCGATCTTGCCGCATCCCACGCAGGCAAGATTGCAGCGGAACAGCGGCTCCATCATCAGCACCAGCGGGTAGCGTTTGCGCCCGGCCAGATGCTGTTTGAACACGTAGGTTCCGACCTTGATCGCCTGGTTGAGCGGCACGCCCATGAAGCACTCCTCAGAATCACACGAATTTCCGACCGGATACCGATCCGGCCGGCAAAACCATCACACGTCGATCACTTCGCTCGGCAGCTTGAACCGGACATCCTCGGGAGTTCCCGCGAGTGCCTCGATCTCGACCGGGCCGAATCGCTTCAGCCCTTCCAGAACGCCGAGAACCAGAACCTCCGGCGCGGAGGCTCCTGCCGTCACCCCCACGGTCCGGATCCCCTTGAACCAGTCCGGATCGAGATGGCTGGCATCGTCGATCAGATAGGAAGGCCGGCCGAGTTCCGCCCCGATTTCGCGCAACCGGTTGGAGTTGGACGAATTCCTGCTTCCCACCACAAGGATCAGATCGACCTGCTCGGCAAGATGATGCACTGCTTCCTGGCGGTTCTGGGTCGCATAGCAGATATCACGTACGTCGGGCCCGACGATCGACGGAAACCGGGCCTTCAGGGCCGCGATGATCCCTCTGGTGTCATCGACCGACAGGGTGGTCTGGGTGATATAGGCGAGCCGGTCCGGGTTTTCGACCGTCAGGATCTCGGCATCCTCGACCGTCTGGACCAGATAGACCCGGCCGTCGATCTGACCGATCGTCCCCTCGACCTCGGCATGGCCGGCATGTCCGATCAGGATGATTTCCCGGCCCTGCCCGGCATAGCGCCGTCCCTCGGAATGAACCTTGGCCACCAGCGGACAGGTCGCGTCGATTACCGGCAGGGCCCGGTTCGCCGCCGTCTGCTGCACCTTGCGGGCAACGCCGTGGGCGGAAAACACGGTGATCGCGCCGTCTGGCACCTCGCTCACCTCGTCGACGAACACCGCCCCGCGCGACCGCAGATCCTCGACCACGTGACGGTTATGGACGATTTCATGACGCACATAGATCGGCGGACCGAACTTCACCAGGGCGCGTTCGACGATCTCAATCGCGCGCTCGACACCGGCGCAGAAGCCGCGCGGCTGGGCAAGGATCACCCTCAGCGCGGGTGCGGTCCCGACCCCGGGGGCGGAAGCTGCCGCGTCGGTCTGGATGAGAGGCATATCCATCGAGCCGTCGCCCTTTCGTGTTCGGGGTAAACGCCGGGAGCGAAGCGTTTTCGGTTCCCGATTTCATTTCAAGTAGTCAGAAATAAGTCATTGAGCAGCGGTTCCGCAAGGTCCGCGTGTGAAAGGTTGCACCGCTCATAACCGGGCTGGCCTCGAATGTGGCGGATTTGCCATGGTCTCCGGTCAACCCTGCCCCGCTGGTTTCATTTCCCGGTAGTTGTGCCTATATCCGAAAACGCAGGATTTGGCTTCTCCTTGACCGGGCATCACGGCTGGATGGCAGATTCGCATCAACCACCAGCCACCGACCGGCAAGGATGTTCGTTACCGACATGAGGATCAGCATGACCGCAGACAGAATTGGCGACCAGCAGAAACTCGGCGCTGGAGTGGCCCGCTGATGCCCCCGCAGACCCCCCTGCTCGACCGTGTGACCACGCCGTCCGATCTGCGCAACTTCTCGACCGACCAACTCAGGCAACTGGCCGATGAGCTTCGCGCCGAAACGATCGACACGGTCTCGGTCACCGGCGGCCATCTGGGCGCCTCGCTCGGGGTGGTTGAACTGACCGTCGCGATCCATGCCGTGTTCGACACGCCGCATGACCGGCTGATCTGGGATGTCGGCCATCAGACCTATCCGCACAAAATCCTGACCGGCCGGCGCGACCGCATCCGCACCCTGCGCCAGGGCGGCGGCCTCTCCGGCTTCACCCGCCGCTCGGAAAGCGAATACGACCCGTTCGGCGCGGCCCATTCCTCGACCTCGATCTCGGCCGGCCTCGGCATGGCGGTCGCGCGCGATCTCAAGGGCGAAACCCCGCGTCGCAACGTCATCGCCGTGATCGGCGACGGCGCGATGAGCGCGGGTATGGCCTACGAGGCGATGAACAATGCCGGCGCAAGCAAATCCCGTCTGATCGTGGTGCTGAACGACAACGACATGTCGATCGCGCCACCGGTCGGCGCGATGAGCGCCTATCTCTCCCGGCTGATCTCCTCGCGCAGCTTCCTGAGTCTGCGCGATTTCGCGGCGAGGATGGCCAAACGCTTCCCGCGCACGATCGAACGCACCGCCAAGCGCGCTGAGGAATACGCCCGCGGCATCCTGACCGGTGGCACATTGTTCGAGGAACTGGGCTTCTACTATGTCGGCCCGATCGACGGGCATAATCTCGACCATCTGATGCCGGTCCTGCGCAACTTGCGCGACGCCGATGGCGAGGAGCCGATCCTGCTCCATGTTGTCACCCAGAAGGGCAAGGGTTACGCTCCGGCCGAGGCCTCGGCCGACAAATATCACGGCGTTTCCAAATTCAACGTGATCACCGGTGAGCAGGCAAAGGGGCCTGCCGGCCCGCCTTCCTATACCAAGGTCTTCGCCAGAGCCCTGATCGCCGAGGCCGAGGTTGATCCGCGCGTCGTCGCGGTCACCGCGGCGATGCCGGGCGGCACCGGGCTCGATGCGTTCGCCAAGAGATTCCCGGACCGGACCTTCGATGTCGGCATCGCCGAACAGCACGCAGTCACCTTCGCCGCCGGCATGGCGACCGAAGGCATGGCGCCGTTCTGCGCGATCTATTCCACCTTCCTGCAACGCGCCTACGATCAGGTCGTGCACGACGTGGCGATCCAGTCGCTTCCGGTCCGCTTCGCCATGGACCGCGCCGGGCTGGTCGGCGCCGACGGAGCAACCCATGCCGGCGCCTTCGACCTCGCCTATCTCGGCTGCCTGCCCGGCATGGTGGTGATGGCGCCGTCCGACGAGGCGGAACTGATGCACTGCGTCGCCACCGCCGTCACCATCGGCGACCGCCCATCCGCGTTCCGCTACCCGCGCGGCGAGGGGGTCGGCTGTGAACTGCCGGAGCGCGGCACGCCCTGGCAGCTCGGCGTCGGGCGCATGATCCGCGAAGGAAGCCGGATCGCCATCCTCGCCCTCGGTCCGCGCCTGCGCGATGCCTTGAAAGCCGCCGACGAGCTTGCCGCGCACGGCTTCCCCACCAGCGTTGCCGACGCGCGGTTCATGAAACCGCTCGATACCGGCCTGGTCGATCAGCTCGCCCGCCACCATGAGGTTCTCATCACCATCGAGGATGGAGCGGCCGGCGGCTTCGGTTCGGCAGTCGCGCACCATCTCGCCTGGACCGGAGCTTTCGATCACGGGCTCAAATTCCGCCCGATGACCCTGCCGGACCATTTCATCGACCACAATTCACCCGCCAACCAGCTCATCGAGGCCGGCCTGACCGCGAAAGATATCGTCGCTCACGCGCTCGTGGCGCTCGGCATTGGTGAAAATGTCAAAAAAGGCCCGGCAACAGTCGCAATTCCGGCACAATGATCCCAGTATCTGGGCGTATGAAACGTCGCATTTTCCTCGCAGCGCCGCTCCTCGCGGCGCTGCCCCTTACCGCCCTGGTCACACCCGCTTCGGCCGCGTCGACCGCCGTTCCGGCCGCGCAGCCTGTCGATGCCCTTGATGCCGCGCTGATCGCCCTGATGAAGGCCGGCAGCGCGAATCAGGGTTTCGCAGCGCGCTATGCCACGCTGAAGCCAGTGATCGAAAAAAGCTTCGATCTCTCCGAAATCCTGCAATTCTCGGTCGGCCCGCTCTGGTCGCAGATCCCTGCGGCACAGCAGCAGGAACTTGACCGGCTGTTTCGCCAGTATACGGTGGCGAGCTACGTCCACAGTTTCAATTCCTATGATGGCCAGCGATTCGTTATTCTGCCCGGCACCCGCAAAACCGGCGACCGCGAGGTGGTTTCGACCGATCTGATCGAAAAGTCCGGCAACAAGACCCGGCTCGCCTATGTCATGGCCAATACCGGCGGGGTCTGGAAGATCACCGATGTCCTGTTCGACGGCACGATCAGCAAGGTCGCGGCCCAGCGATCGGATTTCAGCGGCCTGGTCTCTCCCGGCAACGCGACTCAACTGATCGCCGCGCTGAAAAAGAAAGTCTCGACCCTGTCGGACGGCGCGATCAAGGGCTGACACGGGCGATGGTCGCGATTCTGCCGGCACTGGCGGAGCTTCTCTGCCTCGCGGGCCTCGCCCAGCAGGCCGCCGGCTCCTGGCTGATCCGGCCGCCACGCCAGGCCGTCCTGCCCGATCTCGCCGCGCCGCCAATCTCGATCCTCAAACCCCTGCACGGCGCGGACCCTCTGCTCGAAATCGCGCTGGAGTCGTTCTTCCTGCTCGATGCTCCGAAATTCCAGCTCGTTTTCGGCGCCGAAGACCCGGCCGACCCGGCGCTTGCCATCGTGGAAAAGCTGCGCCACCGGTACCCGCACGTCGATACCGCTGTCGTTTCCGGCCCGACCTCACCGGGCCGCAACCGTAAGATCGCCAATTTGATCGCCATGCTGCCGGCGGCAAGGCACGAACTTCTGGCGATCTCGGATGCGGACATGCACGTTCCGCCCGATTTCCTCACAGCGGTTCATACCGCTCTGACGGAGCGGAATGCCGGTCTCGCGACCAGCCTCTATACCGGCCTGCCGGCCTCACCTGCTTTGCCGGCCCGGCTCGGCGCGATGCAGATCAACCACGCGTTCCTGCCCGGCGCCGTGCTTGCCCGCCGCCTCGGCCGGCAGGATTGCCTTGGAGCGACCATGGCTCTGTCGCGCACCATGCTGAAGCGGATCGGTGGATTCGAGACGCTGCTCGACCATCTCGCCGATGACAATGTGCTCGGACAAAAGGTGCGTGCAGCCGGCGCCTCGGTTGCACTGGCGCCGGTGATTCCGGCGACCACGGTAACGGAGACCGGGTTTCGCGCCCTGATCCGCCACGAACTGCGCTGGGCGCGAACGATTCGCGCCCTGATCCCCGGCGCCTACTGGGGCGTCGCCCTTCAGTTCCCGCTGTTCTGGGCGGTCATCGCCCTTTTGCTCGCCGGCCTCGCTCCCTGGGCCTGGATCGCGCTCGGCGTCGCCGGGCTGATCCGCTACGCCATCGCCAACCGGCTGGAACGCCGGCTCGGCCTCAATCGTGTCGCACCGTCGGCACAGGCCCTTGCCAAGACCGCCGCCCCATGGCTTTTCCTCTTGCGCGATGGTCTGTCGGCAGCCATTTTCCTGACCAGTTTCTGGAGCGATACGGTCGAGTGGCGCGGCCAGACCCTGCGCGCCGACGGCGGGAACGCGGCAACCGAGCGACAGACCGGACGAACGAGTTAGGATCGAAGCGATGATGAAGACCCTGTTCCTGCAACCCCCGTCCTTTGACGGGTTCGATGGCGGTGCCGGCTCGCGCTATCAGGCGAAGCGCGAGATCCGCTCGTTCTGGTATCCGACCTGGCTCGCCCAGCCGGCCGCCCTGATCCCCGGCTCGAAACTGATCGACGCGCCGCCCGCCGGCCTCACGATGAACGACGTTCTGCCCCACGCACACGCGGCCGAACTGGTCATCATCCACACATCCACCCCATCCTTCGCCAATGACGTGAAGGTCGCCGAGCGGATCCGGGCGGAAAACCCGAAGGTCAAAATCGGCTTCATCGGCGCCAAGGTCGCCGTGCAGGCGCAGGAAAGCCTGGAGCGCGCCGCACCGGTCGATTTCGTCGCCCGTAACGAGTTCGACTTCACCATCAAGGAAATCGCCGAGGGCCGCGATTTCGCCGAGGTGGATGGTATTTCATGGCGCGACGCCGCTGGCGCCATCGTCCACAACAAGGACCGTGCGATCCTCGAGGACATGGACAGCCTGCCTTTCGTCGCGGATGTCTACAAGCGCGATCTGAAGATCGAGGACTATTTCATCGGCTACCTGATGCACCCCTATGTCTCGCTCTACACCGGAAGGGGCTGCAAATCGCGCTGTACCTTCTGCCTGTGGCCGCAGACCGTGGGCGGACATCGCTATCGCACCCGTTCTGTCGATCACGTCATCGCCGAGGTCAGACAGATCAAGCGCGATTTCCCGCAGATGCGCGAACTGTTCTTCGATGATGACACCTTCACCGACAATCTGCCGCGCGCCGAGGCGATCGCCCGCGAACTCGGCAAACTCGGGGTCACCTGGTCGTGCAACGCCAAGGCCAATGTGCCGCGCGACACGCTGAAAGTCCTGCGCGACAACGGGCTGCGCCTGCTTCTGGTCGGCTATGAGAGCGGCAACCAGCAGATCCTGCACAACATCAAGAAGGGGATGCGGATCGAGGTCGCGAAGAAGTTCACGAAGGACTGCCACGACCTCGGCATCAAGATCCACGGCACCTTCATCCTCGGCCTGCCCGGCGAAACTCAGGAAACCATTCGCGAGACGATCGAGTTCGCCAAGGAAATCAACCCGCACACCATCCAGGTCTCGCTCGCCGCGCCCTATCCGGGCACTTTCCTCTACGATCAGGCGGTCGAGAACGGCTGGCTCGATATCGCCAACGCCGAACTGATCGACGATCACGGCATCCAGATCGCGCCGCTGCACTACCCGCATCTCAGCCACACGGAAATTTTCGAGAGCGTGGAAACCTTCTACAAGAAGTTCTACTTCCGCGCGCCGAAGATCGCCGCCATCGTCAACGAGATGATCCGCAGTCCGCAGATGATGAAGCGCCGGTTGCGCGAGGGAGTCGAATTTTTCCAGTTCCTGCGCGAGCGTCACGCTGCCTGATCCCGACGCTCGATCCCGCGTCGTCTTCTCGGCCGATGATTTCGGCCTGAGCGAAAGCGTCAACGAAGCGGTCGAAATCGCGCATCGCGACGGCGTCCTGACCCAGGCGAGCCTGATGGTCGCCGGGCCCGCGGCAGCGGATGCCGTCGCCCGGGCGAAACGTCTGCCCGACCTCAGGGTCGGATTGCATCTCGTCGTAGTCGAAGGCGATTCGGTACTCGGCCATCGGAGCCTGCCCCACATCACCGGGCCGGACGGACGGTTCGGCTCCGATCAGGTTGCGCGCGGCTTCCGCTATTTCTTCTCTCCATCCGCGCGCCGGGAACTCGCGCTGGAAATTCGCGCCCAGTTCGAGGGCTATAGAGCGACCGGCCTCGCTCTGCATCATGCCGATTCTCACAAACACATGCACATGCACCCTGTGGTTGTGAAATTGATGATCGAAATCGGGCAGGAATTCGGCCTCGACCAGATCAGGGTTCCAGCCGAACCGCCTGCCGTCCTTACGGCCTGTGGCGAAACCCCTGGCCCGGGGGCCCACGCCCTCTATCGGTGGGCCTCGACATTGCGCCGTCGGACCCGGCAAGCCGGCCTCTCCAGCACCGATCATGTGTTCGGAATCGCCTGGTCGGGCGACATGACCGAGAAAAAACTTCGCCGACTCCTTGCACAACTGCCTGACGGGTCGAGTGAAATCTATTTTCATCCGGCAACCCGCCATGACGGAGATCTGGAACGGCTGATGCCCGGCTACCGACATGAGGAGGAGTTTCAGACTCTGCTCGCACTACGCGAGAAACATTTTTGAAATTTCAGATAAAGCAATAAGATTTTAATACGATCAGCGTACAAAGTTTAACTTGTTGACACTTATAAGTTGTATTATGAGCTGAATCTGCAATTTCGACCATGTGTTGACCGGATCTTAACGATCGCTCTGCAAGGCTCCGGGTCGGTTCCCCGGCTGTTTCCGGCCGCCGTCATTGAAGGAGAAATTTCCGTGTCCGGTTCCCCCGATCCAACGACTGCCGTCTCGGTTCAGGCCGCTCTCGGCCAGCCACCGGTGACGTTCAATGTCGATCCCCTCCTCGCTCCCGTCATCCAGCGACAACTGACCAATACTATCACCTATCTGGTCGATAACCCGACGCCCTATACGCCGGTCGAGTCGTCATTCGTCGTCCTGAATCCGGATGGCACCGCCGCCGGCGCCCTGCCCACGGTTCCGAACGATTACAGCACCGCGGAATATGTCTATCTCACCGGCACGGTCGCGACCCCGGGCACGATCACCCTGCCGAACCAGACGATCGGCTCCAATAACGGGTTCGCCGGCATGATCGCCACTTTCGCCGGCAGCGAGACCGTCATCGGTGGCGCCGGCCAGAATGCACTCGTGGTCACCGGCGCCGAAACCAACCTGACCTGGGATCCCAGAGGGGGTTCCGACCTCGATTCCATCTATGCCGGTGGCGGCAACAACAATTTCACCCTCGACGGGACCAATTACTCCGTCGTGGTTGGCAGCGGCGACAACACGATCACCGCCGCGCAGAATCTCAATCCCCAGACCAGTGCCTATGGCAGCAACAACGCAATCACCACGTCCGGCGGCAATAATCTGATCAATCTGAACGCCGGTGCCAATGCGGTTTCGTCCGGCGGAAACGACACGATCAATGTCAGTGACGCGTACAACCAGATCACCGTGACCGGCAATGCAGTCGTCAGCCTGGCGGCCGGCGCCTCCGACAATCAGGTGAGCGACACCGGCGCCGGCATGATCTACGCCAATGGCAATGGCGATTCGATCACCGCCGGCAACAACACTTTCGTCGTGATCGGCGGTACCGGCACCAGCGAGGCGGCAACCCTGACCGGCAGCGCGATCGGCTATGCCCAGGGCAATGCCTCGATCGACGCACCGGGCGGCAACTATGTCATCTTCTCCGGCAACTCGAATGTCGCCACACTCGGCGGCGGTTCGTTCGCCTATATCGCAACCGGGTCCGACACGGTGAGCGCGGTTGGCTCAACGTTCATCTACGATGGATCGGGCTCTCTCGATTTCGTCGGCGGATCGGAATACAGCCTCGTCGAAGCCGGTGCCGGTCACGTCACCGCCCTGGCAGGCGCGGGAGGACTGAGCGCCTACGGCGGCAGCCAGGGCAACAACTCGCTGACCGGCGGTTCCGGCACCAACAATCTCTATGCCGGCGGCACCGACGATACGCTGACCGGCGGCTCCGGCACCAACAATCTCCATGCCGGTCCGGGCAGCACCACCATGATCGGCGCCGCCAACGCCGCCCTCAACAATTTCGTCTTCAACAGCAACTCCGCCGGAACCGCCGATGTGATCGACGGCTTCCGCACCGCCTCCGACCAGATCACCCTGGGCTTCGGCATCTCGGTGACGACCCAGACGGTCACCGCCGGGAATCTGAGCCTGACCTTGAGTGACGGAACGCAGATTTCCATGACCGGCATCACCGCGCCCCTCGCCGCCACCAGCGGCTGGTCGGGAACAGTCCTGACCTGATACCGCCCCCCGAAACCGGCCTCTCCCGATCGCAACGCCGCGATCTTGCGGAGGCCGGCAACGCGGCGCACCATGCCGCCATGCAGAACGACCCTTTTCGCCTTTCCGTCATCCAGATGGCGCCCGGCACCGACAAGGCCGCCAACATCGAACAGGCCGGAAACCTGATCGAAGCCGCGATTGCACAGGACCGGCCGCGAATGATCGCCCTGCCGGAAATCTGGACCTGCCTCGGCGGCAACCGGGCCACCAAATTCGCCGCCGCCGAGGCTCTCCCGCCCGAGGGACCGAACCAGACCGGCGGTGCCGCCTACGAGTTTCTGCGCGGCATCGCCCGGCGCCACGGCATTCATGTCCATGGCGGGTCGATCGGCGAACTGAACGGCGAAAAGCTGTTCAACACCAATGTCGTGTTTGATCCGGCCGGCAACGAGATCGGACGCTACCGCAAGATCCACCTGTTCGACATCACCACGCCCGACGGCCAGGGCTACCGCGAAAGCGCCGTCTACGACGCGGGCGACCGGGTGGTCACCGTGCAGATCGGCACGCTCACTGTCGGTCTGACCATCTGCTACGACATACGCTTTCCCGAACTTTATCTCGCGTTGCGCCGCGCGGGAGCCGACCTCATCATGATTCCCGCCGCCTTCACCCTGCAGACCGGCAAGGATCACTGGGAGGTTCTGCTGCGGGCGCGCGCGGTCGAGACCCAGTGCTGGATCGCCGCCCCTGCCTGCACCGGCACTCATTACGACGGCTCGAACGAACCGCGCGTGACCTATGGCAACTCCCTGATCGCCGATCCCTGGGGGCAGGTGGTTGCCCGAGCGTCTGACGGCCCGGGCTTCGCCACGGCGCGGATCGATACTGCCCGCACAGCCAAAGTCCGCCGCGACATGCCCGTTCTCGAACATCGCAAACTCGCTTGACCGCGATCCATTTCGCCGCGGCTGCGACCGATCAGGCCCGCGCGGCGCGAAGCCGCCTGATCGAGCTTTATGGCGATACCCCGCCGGATGCGGCGGAAGTGGTCGTGGCACTCGGCGGCGACGGGCTGATGCTGGAGACGATCCATCGCCTGCTCGACCATAGCCTGCCGGTCTACGGCATGAACTGCGGCTCGGTCGGCTTTCTGATGAACGACTTCTCGGAGACCGACCTGCCCGCACGCATCGCCCGGGCCTACAGCAACGACCTGCATCCTCTGCGGATGCACGCGATCACCACGACCGGCACGGTCGAGGAGGCGCTCGCCTTCAACGAAATCAGCCTGCTGCGCCAGATCCATCAGGCGGCGAAAATCCGCATCTCGATCGACGGCAGGATCCGCTTGCCCGAACTGATCTGCGACGGGGTTCTGGTCGCCACCCCTGCGGGCTCGACTGCCTATAACCTGTCGGCCCATGGCCCGATCGTGCCGCTTTCGGCCAATCTCCTGCCGCTGACGCCGATTTCCGCGTTCCGGCCGCGCCGCTGGCGCGGTGCTCTTCTGCCCTCCAGCAGCGAGATCGTGTTCGAAATTCTGGAAGCCGAGAAGCGCCCGGTCTCGGCGGCGGCCGATTCGACCGAGGTGCGCCGGGTCGTCTCGGTCGCGGCCAGCGAGGACCGTTCGGTCCGTGCCCGAATTCTGTCTGACCCCGATCGGGCCCTGACCGAGCGGGTCATCCGGGAGCAGTTCGCCGCCTGAACCACTCCCGGGCTTGACGATCAGGCCAGAAGATGGGCGATCGCCGCACGCTCTTCCTTGAGTTCGTTCAGGGTGATCTCGAACCGCGAGCGGGCGAAATCGTCGAGCGCGAGATCGCGGATGCGCGTAACCTTGCCGGCCGAAGTGGTCACCGGCACGCCGAACATGATGCCTTCCGGCACGCCGTAGCTGCCATCGGAGGCCACCGCCATCGACACCCAGCGTCCGTTCGAGCCGACCACCCAGTCGCGCACCTGGTCGATCGCCGCATTCGCCGCCGACGCCGCCGAAGACGCGCCGCGTGCCTCGATCACCGCCGCGCCGCGCTTGCCGATGGTCGGGATGAACTGGTCGCGGTTCCATGCCTCATCGCCGATCGCCTCGGAGACCTTGCGCCCGCCCGCGGTCGCGAAACGCCAGTCGGGATACATGGTGGGTGAGTGGTTGCCCCAGATGATCAGTTTCTCGATATCGTGGACATTCACCCCCGCCTTTGCCGCCAGCATCGAGGTTGCGCGGTTGTGGTCAAGCCGGATCATCGCCGAGAAACAGTCGGACGACAGGTCGGGCGCGGACTTCATCGCGATATAGGCGTTGGTGTTGGCCGGATTGCCGACCACCAGAACCCGTACGTCGCGCTTCGCGACCTCGTTCAGCGCCCGGCCCTGCACAGTGAAGATCTCGGCATTGGCCCCGAGCAGATCCTTGCGCTCCATCCCCTTGCCGCGCGGCCGCGCGCCGACCAGGAAGCCGATATCGATATCCTTGAACGCCACTTTCGGATCGTCGGTCGCGACCGTGCCGGCGAGCAGCGGGAAGGCGCAATCCTCCAGTTCCATCGACACGCCGCGCAGCGCCCCCTGCATCTGCGGCAGGTCGAGCATATGCAGGATGACCGGCTGATCCGGCCCGAGCAGGGCACCGCTCGCGATCCGGAAAATCAGCGCATAGGCGATCTGGCCGGCGGCGCCGGTCACAGCGATTCGGACGGGGGATTTTGCCATGGGATATGCTCCTTGTTCGGTGGGCGGCACTATCGCCCGCGCGGGCTTCCGGTCAAGGCGCGCTCCGTGCCAATCTGGCTCCATGAAACGCAACCGGGACGATATCGGCCCGCCGCCCGATGCGGCGCGACTGCGCGAGGCGGCACTCGCCCACCTCACCCGCTTCGCGGCGACCGAGGCCGGGCTTGCCCGCGTACTGGCGCGCCGGGTCGACCGCTGGACGCGTGCGGCGGAACAAGCCGGACTCGACCCCGACCGCATCGCCGCCGCGCGTCGGGAGGCCAAGGCAACTATCCCGCCGGTGATCGCCGTGCTGCGCGACCTTGGCGCGCTGAACGATGCCGGCTTTGCCGAATCCCGCGCCCGCCGACTGACGCGGGAGGGCCATTCCCGCCGCGCGACCCTCGCCCATCTCGCGATGAAGGGGGTGGATCAGGAGGTCGCCGCCGAAGCCGTTCCTGAAAATGCCGAGCGGGATCTTGCCGCCGCCTGCGCCTGGCTGCGCCGCCGCCGCCTGCCGCCCTTCGCGAATGGCGATACGCTGCGGATGAAGGCGCTTGCGGCACTCGCGCGTGGCGGCTTCGATCGTGACACCGCCGAACGCGCCCTCGCCCTCGATGCCGAAACCGCCGAAACGCTGATCGTAACGCTGCGCCAGGGATAGCGGGCAGCGCCGAAGGCCTCGCCTGATCGCATGGATCGGGCAAGGTTGGGCAGGCATGGGGGCGGTACGATCAAGGGCGGTGCTCGGGCGGTCTGGATTGCCCGTGTAACGGGGGTGCCTGCGCTGAGGAGTCCATCCGCGGAAAGATGAATCACGTCGCTTCGCTCGTGATGACGAGTCCGGACGTGGCGAATGATGCCCTGCCGGCAGGACTTCGTGCGAATGATGATCCGGGGGATTTTGACCAGGCAGGGCGGTACCTCGTCGGCGGTCGCGGCGGCCGTGCGGTCGGCATGGATGGCGCGGACCTGTTCGGCGAGGTCGCGCAGGGTCTGCACGGACCGGGCGAGTTGCCGTGCGTTGGACGCGCGGGTTCCGCTCCAGACACCGAGGATGGCGCAGAGGGTTTCAATGAGGCGGATCAACGCCTCGATGGTCCGGGCTGGAGTCGGGGTTGACGATGGTGCGTCCGAATTCACGAACAAAATATGAACATTTTCGCTCCGGTTGTCAATAGTGAAAATGACGTTGAGTTAGAAAATGAGTTACTTCTGCCAGGCAAACCCGGCGTCATATGGACCTGATCGTGCCGTCGACTTTGCGCGGCGAAATTCGACCGAAAACGATGTATTGCTCCCTCGCCCGCTCCGGCTGTCTCCCT
>DASVGZ010000206.1:0-6903 GCA_036379275.1 Acidiphilium sp.
GATGTGGTCAGGCTAGCCCGCGATCGCCGGAAGTGGAGTGACCGGAGGCGTGAATCGCCGGCTCAAATAAGCGCCGATCGAGGAGTGGCCGAGGCCCGAATTCAGACCGCAATGCCCCAATAGCGGAACTCGGTCATCATGCCGGTCATCATGTGATAGAGATTGTGGCAGTGGAATGCCCAGCGGCCGGGATTGTCGGCATCGAAAGCGAAGGTCACGCGGCCCATCATCGGCGTCACCAGAACGGTATCGCGGACAGCACCTGCGATCTTCCTGCCGTTCACCGCGACGATCTGGAACGCATGGCCGTGAAGGTGCATCGGGTGCGCCATCATCGAATGGTTGACCAGTTCGATTTCCACACGCTGGCCGGCCTTCAGCATCAGCGGCGTGATATCCGGCCAGTGCTGGCCGTTCAGCGCCCATGAATACGGCTTCATTCCGCCCGACAGCACGATGCGGTGCCTGATATCGGGTTGCCTTGGCGCAAGGGGCTTCAGCGCGGCAAGGCGAATTTCGAGGGAATTGTCGACCAGCGGCGCCGCTTCGAGGCCGGTTTCGACGAGCTTCGGAATTTTTGCGCCCGGTGTTGCCAGCACGATTCCGGTGCGACGACGGCTGCCTTCCAGTCGTGCGAGCACAGGGAAAGCGCCGCCTGACGGCAGATCGAGCAGGATATCGAGCCTCTGCGCGATCGCGAGCGGAAAGCGCCGGCCCGCAACCGGATGCACCGGATGGCCATCGACAGCGACCACCCGCCCGCTCAGCGCGCCGAGATCGATCCAGAACTCGCTGGACGATGCGCCATTGATGATCCTGAGTCGCACCCGCCCGGCCCATTCTACACGCACCACCTGCGGATCGCCCAACGTACGGTCGTTGGTAAGAAAGGCGGCGTAGTCGATATCGTTGAGATCCATCGTCATGCCGCCCATGCTGCCCATGGACATGCCGGAACCGCTCATCCCGCCCATCGACATTCCCTGCATCCCGCCCATCATGCCTGATGAGGGTATGGCCATCATCTGGCCGGCTCCGGGCGATGGAACATTTTCGGTCTGATTCACCATCGACCGTACGGCAGCCGGTGTTTCGCCCGTAAGCCGGGCAAGCAGCTCGTCCGGTGCGACAAAACTGAAATCGTTGAGCATCAGCACGATTTCCTGCCGATCCTCCGCCAGTTCCACGGCGGAATGCACGATCAGCGGCGCGGTCATCAGGTTCTGCTCCTGCAAGCCCTCGTGCGAGTGCATCCAGAACGTGCCCGGAATCGGCGCGTAGTCGTAACTCTCGACCACACCGGGAGCGAAGGCCGGGGTCTGCGGCCAGGGAAACCCGTCCTGCGTCCACGGCGGCAACTGGCCGTGCCAATGGATGATTGTTTTTTCCGTGGTGCGGTTGGCAACATCGACTTTGAACCGCTCTCCCGGTGCCAGTTCGATGCCCTGCCGACCGGCTGCGTCGACCAGGCGGAACACTTTTGCTCCGCGACCGTTCACATCCAGCGTCACGCTTTCGGCCGACAGACGCTTCACCGGAGACGCCGCGTGCGCGTTACGGGCGAAAACACCGGTCGCACCAGTCGCCGCGACGCCCTTCATCAACGTCCTGCGGGAAATTCCCTCGATCATCGCGTTTCCTGTCAGACAAGGTTCAGACCAAAATCGTGAAGGGAGGTATGAAGCCTGTCCGGCAGGAAGGTCAAAAAGCGCGATGGCACGCGGGCAGGTGGTGCGCCTATGGCTTTACCGGAACCAGCTCGCGAATTCGGCGGAACACTCGTCCGTCGATCGCGATCAGGCCGAGCCCGATCAGCGCCATGCCGGCGAATGCGGTCGGGCTGACCCCCTCGCCAAGCACCACCGCCCCCAGGATCATCGCGCTGACCGGTACAAGCAAGGTTACCAGAAACGCGTTGGTGGCACCGCCGACGCGAATGATCCGGAAAAAGATGACATAGGCGAACGCAGTGCAGACGAGCCCGATCGCCGCCATCGAGAACACCTCTTCCGCCCCCGGCATTTTCATGGTCCAGGGATGATCGAAGATGAAAACGAACGGAATCATCGCGATCGCGCTTGCGGTGAACTGCCCGGTCGCGATCCTGAGGGCCGAATGTCCGGCCAGCCGCCGGCTGAACACGCCGCCGAACGCATAGCAGATCGATGCACCGAGACAGGCACCCTCGGCGAGCAGCCAGCCGAGCGAACTGTGGACGCCGGAATGAAACAGGCCCGGGGCGACCAGAACGGCAACCCCAGCGAAACCAAGCAGAACTCCAGCGGCGCGCGGGCCGGTCAGGCGTTCATTGTCGGTCAGCACATGGGCGACCAGAATGCCGAAAATCGGCGTGGTCGCATTCAGGATCGAGGCGAGCCCGGCGCTCAGCCGGATCTCGCCATAGGCGAGAAGGCTGAACGGCACGGCACTGTTGAGAATGCCGCAAACCGCGTACAGGACTGCCTCGCGCCTGGTCGGTGCGATCCGCTCGCCGCGTGCGCGCAACGCCAGATTGAGCGCGATGGCTGCCAGAACGATGCGACCGAAGGCGACCATGGTCGGCGACATGTCCGCGACCAGGATCTTGTAGAACAGGAAGCTCGATCCCCAGATCACTGCAAGAAGAAACAGCAGAAGCCATTCTGTCCGTCCCATCCGCAGTTCACCGCCCATCATCCACCTGTCCGATTGCCGACCCGGACTCTAGGGACAGGCGGGAAGTCTGTCGCCTGCCCGGCACGCAAGCCTGACCATCTGGCAAATGAGGAAGACCAGAGCTTGAAACCGGAGATCCGTGGAAACGGACCTCCGGTTCCGCCAGGTGTCATTCAGCCCGGCTGGAGAAAATCGAGCGCAGTTCGCCATGCACGGTATCGAATTCGCCGACCTTGGCCCAGTAGAGAAGGCTGTCATGGCTGGTCTCGCGAAGGATCGCACCGATCCGGCTGCGCACCGGGCGGAAAAATTCGGAAAAATTCGTCATGTCTATCTCCATCGTCCTTGATGCCTGCCGGCACGCCTTCCGTGCCGCTTCGGCGTTTCCCTCATCGGGTCGTCTTGAAGCTAAAATTCCGACCGGCTGGAAAAACTCCGGAAAAGCCGCCGAATTCCATCTTCTTGTGACTGGCGCCTTCCGGCGCCCCCGCTTTCGGGTTGCCCTGAAGTTAGGATCGTGACTGACATAAGAAAAACGAATTTTTATTATTGAAAAAATCAGATATTCTGATTCTCATGCAGTTCATCCCCACCCTCGAAACCGACGCCCTGCGTGCCTTCGTCTGTGTCGCCGAGGAGCGCAATTTCACCCGTGCCGCTGCCCGGGTCGGGCGCACCCAGTCAGCCGTGTCGATGCAGATCCGCAAACTCGAAGACCTGCTCGGCCATAAACTACTGCATCGTGGCCGCGGCGAGGGTGTGGAACTGACATCGCACGGTGCCTGGCTGCTCGACCGCGCGCGCGAAATGCTCGCGATCAACGATCAGGTCTGGACCACGTTCCGTGCACCCAAGATTAGCGGTGAAATCCGCCTCGGCACGCCGGACGATTATGCGCTGGAATTTCTCCCAGAAATCCTGCGTCGTTTCGCCGACGCCCATCCGGCGGTGCAGATCGCCGTGCATTGCGCGGAGTCCGAAAAACTGACGCTGGAGGTCGAGGCCGGCAAACTCGATCTGGCATTGATTTCCGAAGGATTCGAGCCCGAGCGCGGCAACACGACCCTGCTCTGGCGGGGTCGCCTTGTCTGGGCGACCTCGACGAAATACGACCCGCATCTGCGCGATCCCCTGCCGGTCGCGGCGGCGAGCGAAGGCTGTTCCTGGCGGCTTGCCGCGGTCCGCGCGCTCCAGTCGGTCGGTCGGCGCTACCGCGTCGCGTACACGTCGGCCACCCATGTCGGAACCCTGGTTCCGGTGATCGCCGGACTCGCCGTCACCGTCGTGGTGCCGAGCGTGATGCCGGAGGGCGTCCGCCTGCTCCGCCCCGGAGAATTCGGCCTGCCCGCACTGCCGGAATACGGCATCCTGCTGATGAAAGGTGCCGGCCAGAACGCCAAAACCATCGATGCGCTCTCGGATTTCATCATCGATGGTTTTCGCGTCGAGGCTGCAAGAATCCAGCAGAAAGCCGCCTGACCCCTCGCTTCAGCGCGTCAGCGCCCGGGCAAAACGAAGCGTTATCTTCAGTCCCGGACGAGCAGGGTCGTCGCGCGCCGCCGTCAATGTCAATGACGCATCATGCAGCGCCGCGATCGCGGCAGCGAGCGGCAGCCCGAGACCATGCCCTTCGGTTGCCCGGCTCGCATCCAGCCGACCGAACCGGCGCAACGCCAAGGCATGGCGGTCTTCGGGAATCCCCGGCCCGTCATCGGTGACCGTCATCACGATATCCCGCCCCGCCCGAGTTGCGCCGAGCGCGATCGCCGTACCCGCACTTCCCCCCGTGCCGCCATGCGTGATCGCGTTCTCGATCAGGTTGGCAACCATCTGGTTGAGCAGGGCGGCATCGCCGGTCATCGCGAGCCCCGGTCCGATCGCGGCCGAAAGCGTGCCGCCGGCATCCTCGGCGACCGTCTGGTAGGTTTCCGCGATCGATTCGAGCAGGCGGGACAGGTCGACCCGGGCAAAGGAGGCCCGCCGCGAGCCGCTTTCGATCCGGGCAAGGCGCAATATCGCCGCCGACAGACCCAGCGCCGCATCGACCTGACCGATCGCATCCATCATTGCCGCGCGCATCGCCTCGGGCTCATCCAGCCGCAGTGCGAGTTCGAGCGATTCGCGCAGTCGCGCCAGCGGCGAGCGGAGATCGTGGGCGATCTCGTCGCCGACCGCACGGATATTCGCCATCAGCAATTCGATCCGTTCGAGCATCGCATTGATGATGGCGGCAAGATGATCGAATTCGTCGCCTGAGCCGGAAAGCGGAATCCGGCGGGTGAAATCCCCTTCCATGATCTCCCGCCCCGCCTCGCTCACCGCCTTGACCCGGGCAAGCGCCCGCCAGCCGAATCCGATACCGGCGATAAGACCGATTCCAAGGGTGATACCGAAACCGATCAGGAAGCTGCGCCGGATCAGTTCGTCGAGTTCGTCGAGCATGGTCGCATCGGCCGCGACGAACAGGCGGCCGCCGCCAGCGAGGTCCACCGCCCGACCGCGCAGCGCATGGACATGATGGGCGAACTTCTCGTCATCTTTTGCGACCAGCGTATGCCAGCCTGGATCGGGCATCGCGATGTCGAGATTGCCGGCGAGTCTTTCCCCACCCGCCCCATCCAGCAGGAAAAAGACATTGGCATGACGCTCGGCCAGCGCGGTGCGGACGCCTTCTCGCACGGTGGCGGGCGGTGTCGCGGGGCCGGCGACCAGAATTTCGGCGATCTCGTTGGCGATATCGGTATCCAGAGTCTTCCGCATCGTGCCCAGAGTGCCGGTATAGATCACAGCGAACACCACGGCCGCGCTGACAAGGGCGAGGCAGGCGCCGAACACCGCGAGCCGGACCCCGCTGGTCCGGAACAGTCTACGCAGCATCGCCCAGCCGGTAACCCGCGCCCCGCACTGTCTGCAGCAATTCGCGCCCGAACCCCCGGTCGATTCTGGCGCGCAGCCGGGAGATGTGGGATTCGACCACGCTGGTCTGCGGATCGAAATGGAATTCCCAGACATCCTCGAGCAGCATGGTGCGGGTCACGACATGGCCGGCGTGGCGCATCAGATATTCGAGCACCTCGTATTCACGCGGCTTGAGCGCGATCGGCTGCCCGGCACGGCTCACGGCGCGGCTCAGCCGGTCGAGTTCGAGATCGGCGACGCGAAGGACGGCATCGTCGGACCTGACCGCGCCGCGCCGGGCAAGGGCAGCGACCCGCGCACTCAGTTCCGCCACCGCGAAGGGCTTGACCAGATAATCGTCGCCGCCAGCGCGCAGCCCCTCCACCCGGTCATCGACACCGCCGAGCGCGGTCAGAAACAGGGCCGGCGTCATCACCTCGGCGCCGCGCAGGGTTCTGATCAGGCCGAGCCCGTCGAGACCGGGCAGCATCCGGTCGACGATCAGCACATCCCACGCCTCACCCGCGGCACGCAGCAGACCGGAACGGCCATCGGGCGCGGCCGACACCTCGTGCCCTTCGGGTGCGAGCCCGGCACGCACCAGTTCGACAGTGCGGGGATCGTCCTCGATCAGCAGGATGCGCAAGCCCCGGCCAGACTCCATCACGCGATGTCCATTGCCGGAGCAGGATCGACAATTCGCACGGCCGGTCAAGCCGGATTCGACAACATTACCAAACGACAAAGAGCGGGCAAGCCGCGAGGCAAGCGGCGGGCAGCAGAAACCCCCGGCAACAACCGTATCCCGTCATGATCCTCCGATCCCCGACCAGACATTTTGCTCCCGGTGCGATCCTTCTTGCCGCGGCAACCGCCCTCGCCGGCTGCGCCAGTTACCGGGCGGCGCCGCTTTCGCTCAAGCCGCCGCTGAATTCCAGCCTCGCCACGCTCGACCGACACCTTCCGGATGGCAGGACGATCGACACCGACCGTCCGCTTTCGCCGCAGGCACTCGCCGCCCTCGCCGTGCTGAATGATCCCGCGCTCGCCGCCGCGCGAGCCGGGATCGGTGTCGGTCGTGCCCAGACTTTTGCCACCGGCCTGCTGCCCGACCCCAATATTCAGGGCGGGTTCGGCGCATTGATCGGCGGCCCCGGCCTCGCCCCCTCGATTGCCGGGGCGATCAGCCAGGATCTCGCCTCGCTGGTCACGCGAGGGACGCGGTTGCGCGCCGCGAAAGCGCGCGCGGCGGAAACCCGCGCCAGGGTGATGTGGCAGGAATGGCAGGTCGCCACCCAGGCCGAAACCCTCGCGATCTCGCTATGGGCGGACCGGCGCACCCTGGTGGCG
>DASVGZ010000207.1:0-5400 GCA_036379275.1 Acidiphilium sp.
GACATCGAGCACCGGGCCGACCTGAAGCAGCCTGCCGCGATTCATCACCGCGATCCGGTCGCTCATCACCAGCGCCTCGTGCTGGTCGTGCGTGACGAAAATGAAGGTCATGCCGAGGCGTTTCTGCATCCGCATCAATTCGAGCTGCAATTCCGCGCGCAGTTTTGCATCGAGCGCCGAAAGCGGCTCGTCGAGCAGGACGACCTCAGGCTCGTTGACCAGCGCGCGGGCGAGGGCGACGCGCTGGCGCTGGCCGCCGGAAAGCTGGGCGGGATTGCGACCGGCGAAATTGCCGATCTGCAACATCGCCATGATTTGCTCGACCCGGGATTTCCGCTCGGCTTTGGCGATGCCGCGCATCCTGAGCCCGAAGCCGATATTGTCGGCAACGGTCAGGTGCGGAAACAGCGCGTAAGACTGGAATACCGTGTTGACCGCGCGCCGGTGCGGCGGCACCGACTGCATTTCCCGCCCCGAGATGAGGATGCGGCCCGAATCGGGAGTCTCGAATCCGGCGATCATGCGCAGCAGGGTGGTCTTGCCGCAGCCCGACGGCCCGAGCAGGGTGAAGAACTCGCCGGCTCTGATATCGAGATCGATTCCATCGACCGCGATTACACCGCCGCCGAAAACCCGGCTGATTCCTTCGAGGGCGATCGCGCCGCGCCCGGTCTCGGGGGGCGACATCGCGGACGGGGCGGTCATGGTCATGACCGGCAGAATTGCCTGCTCCGTCATGTCCGGCAAGCCTTGGTCGATGATGGCGTTGATTTTGTCGTTCCGGTTTCCGGCATCTTGCACATAGTGTTTCTCCGGCATTTCGGCCGCCGTCCCGGCTCTGCCGGGTTGTGCGGTTCGGGCCGGCTTTCGCTCCCCTGTTCCGTCAAGCATCGCCAAACTTTTTTTGATCGTCAAGAATATTCAACGCATATAATATAGTTTTGTAACGAATTCATGGTGGCGGTCGACAGAGCGGACAGAGACTCTGCCCCATTGCTTAAAAAATGGCGATTTATCGTGAAACTATCTTGCGTGGCGTCAGGCGGGTTTGTAGAAAGCGATCAATATTCTAAACGGCATGTGCCGACGGGAAAGGAAAATCACCATGCTGATCGGGGTACCGCGCGAAATAAAGAATAACGAATTCCGGGTCGGGCTGACGCCGGCCTCGGTTCGGGAGTTGCGGGCGCACGGGCATAGCGTGCTGGTCGAGACCGGCGCTGGCGTGGGGATCGGAATGGACGACGCCGCCTATGTCAAGGCGGGTGCCGAGATCACGCCGGATGCCGCCTCGGTGTTCGAGCGGGCCGAAATGGTGGTCAAGGTGAAGGAGCCGCAGCCGGTGGAATGCAAGCGGCTGCGCCCCGGGCAGATCCTGTTCACCTATCTGCATCTGGCGCCTGACCCCGAGCAGGCGAAACTGCTGATGGCCTCAGGTGCGGTCGCGATCGCTTACGAAACCGTGACCGACGAGCGCGGCCGCCTGCCGCTTCTCGCGCCGATGAGCGAGGTCGCCGGGCGAATGGCGGTGCAGGTCGGCGCGGTGTCGCTGCAAAAGGCGCATGGCGGCTTCGGCGTGCTTCTGGCCGGGGTTCCCGGAGTTCCGCCGGCACGGGTCGCGATCCTGGGCGGCGGCGTGGTCGGCGCCAATGCCGCGCGGATCGCAATGGGAATCGGCGCGGATGTAACGATTCTCGACAAGTCGATCGCCCGGCTCGCCCAGCTCGACGATCTCTACGGCCCGCAGTTGAAAACCGTGTTCGCGACCACCGAGGCGATCGAGGATTACGTGTTCCAGGCCGATCTGGTGATTGGCGCGGTTCTGGTGCCGGGTGCCTCGGCGCCGAAGCTGGTGACCAAGGCGATGCTCGGCCATATGCGCCGGGGCGCGGTTCTGGTGGATGTCGCGATCGACCAGGGTGGCTGCTTCGAGACCAGCAAGGCGACCACGCATGACGATCCAACTTATGTAGTGGATGGCGTGGTGCATTACTGCGTCGCCAACATGCCGGGCGCGGTGCCGCGCACCTCGACCTTCGCGCTCACCCAGGCGACCCTGCCCTATGTGTTGAAGCTGGCCGGGCGTGGCTGGAAAGCGGCGTTGCGCGAGGATTCGCACCTGCGCGCGGGGCTGAACGTGGCGGAAGGGCGGATCGCGCATCCCGCGGTGGCCGAGGCCATCGGCGAAACCCTGGTTTCCGCCGAACACCTGCTTCACGCCGCGTAATCGCGGATGGACGCCGACCTTCCGGCCGAGCCTGAAGGAGACGGAGCCGGAGTCGGCGTCCGGCTGAAGCGGATGCGTCAGGTTTTTGGCCTGACGCAGCGGGAACTCGCCCGGCGCGCCGGGGTGACCAACGGCGCGATCTCGCTGATCGAGCAGAGCCGGGTGAGCCCGTCGATTTCGTCGCTGAAGAAAATTCTCGACGGCATTCCGATGTCGCTCGCCGAATTCTTCACTCTCGACCTCACCGCTCCCGAAGATGTGTTCTTCGAGGCGGACAAGCTGACCGAGATCGCGTTCGAGGAACGCATTTCATACCGGATGGTCGGCAAGCGGGTGAAGGATCGCGTCCTTCAGATGCTGCACGAAACCTATAAACCCGGCGCCGATACCGGCGAGGCGATGCTGCGCCATGTCGGCGAGGAGGTCGGGGTAGTGGTGCGCGGCCGGCTTCTGGTGACCGTGGGCGACCAGGAACGCACCCTCGCCACCGGCGACGCCTATTATTTCAAGAGCCAGATTCCACACAGATTTCGCAATCCGTTCGACGAGATTTGCGAAGTGATCAGTGCGAATACGCCGCCCAGTTTCTGATCCTGCAAGTTTATTGCGTCGATTTCTGTTGAAACGGGCATTCGGTTTCGATAGACTGACCTGTAATGTCGGAAGCAGGTAACAGATCCGATCTGGGACGGTGCCGGGACTTTCTGTCCCGCAGGGCCCGTGCGCGCGCGATTTGCGCGATCGACGATCTGCAGGCCGAGCTTCTGCTTCTCTGCGCGCGAATCGGTTTCAGCCCGCCCCGTCACTCCTGATCGTTGCAGCCCGCGGCGTGTCGCGCCGTAGTTTCGCTCTGACAATCGGAGTTCTCCATGCTTGATAATCCCTCGACGTTCGACTGGCAGGCGGCCGATGCCGCATACCACCTGCACCCGTTTTCCGACCATAAATCCCTGCATCAGGAAAAGATCAGGGTCATCACCAGCGCCGACGGCGTGTTCCTCACCGATGACCGGGGCAACCGCATTCTCGACGGCATGGCCGGCCTGTGGTGCGTCGGGGTCGGCTACGGACGGCGCGAACTGATCGACGCGGCGACACGGCAACTGGAAACCCTGCCATTCTACAATACGTTTTTCAAGACCGCGACGCGCCCGGCCATCGCTCTCGCCGAGCGTCTGGCCATGATGGCGCCGGGCGATCTCAATCACGCTTTCTTCGCCTGCTCAGGGTCCGAGGCGGTGGATACCGCGCTCCGGATGGCGCGGACCTTTTGGATCACCAAGGGCAAGCCGGCAAAACGCATCATCATCGGCCGCGAATACGGCTATCATGGCTCGACCACGCTGGGCGCGGCCGCCGGCGGCATGACGGACATGCACCGCCAGGGCGCCGATCTTCCCGGCTTTGCCCATGTCATGCCACCCTACTGGTATGGCCTGGGCGGGCAGATGAGCCCGGAGGAATTCGGCCTCTACGCCGCGAAGCAGCTCGAACTCAAGATCAGGGAAATCGGCCCCGAGAACATCGCCGCCTTCATCGGCGAACCGATCCAGGGGGCAGGCGGCGTTATGATTCCGCCCGAAACCTACTGGCCCGAGGTCAACCGGCTCTGCCGCGAGAACGACATCCTGCTGATCGCAGACGAGGTGATCTGCGGATTCGGCCGCACCGGGCAGATGTTCGGCACCGAAACCTTCGGCATCCAGCCCGACCTGATGACCCTCGCCAAGGGAATAACATCCGGTTATATCCCGCTTTCCGCCGTGATGGTGGGCGATCGGGTCGCCGATGTGCTGATCAACCAGACCGGCGAATTCTATCACGGTTTCACCTATTCCGGGCATCCGGTCGCCTGCGCGGTGGCGCTCGCCAATCTCGATATTCTGGAAAACGAAAAGCTGGCGGAGCGTTCCGCGCGCATGGGCACGGTACTGCGCGAGAAACTCGATGCGGCGCTCGGCGATCACCCGATGGTCGGGGAAATCCGCAACAGCGGGCTGATCGGCGCGATCGAACTGACATCCGACAAGCGCACGCAGCGGTTTTTCGAAAAGCGCGGTCGCGTCGGCACGATCTGCCGCGATCACTGCTTCGCGAACAATCTGGTGATGCGCGCCGTGCGCGACACCATGGTGTTCTCGCCGCCTCTGGTGATCACCGAGGCCGAGATCGACGACATGGTGGGTCGGGCGACACGCGCGATCGAGGCGACCCACGATGCCGTCCGCGCTGAAATGGCCTGAGGCGAATGCCATGGACGCGATCGCCGCGAACGCCTCAAGGCACGCCCTGCTCGCCGAAAGCGAGCTGATCGAAGCCTTCGTCATCGATGTCAACGGCGTGCCGCGCGGCAAATGGCTGCAGCGCGACAAGGCCGATGCGCTGCTCGGCAAGGGTATCGCCCTGCCGCGCTCGGCCTTCCTGCTCGACATCTGGGGTCGCGATATCGTCGACGGCGGCATCGCCTTCGACACCGGCGACCCCGACGGGATCTGCGTCGCGGTGCCGCACAGCATCGCGAAAATGCACTGGGCCGAAGGCGATGCCGTCCAGGCTCTTCTGACCATGCGCGAAGCCGATGGCTCGCTGTTCTACGCCGATCCGCGCGGCGTGCTCGCCCGCGTGCTCGACCGCTTCGCCGCGCGCGGGCTGACGCCGGCACTCGGGGTCGAACTGGAGTTCTACCTTGTTGACCCGAACCGGCCTGGCGGCCAGCGGATCGCGCCGCGCGGGGCGGATGAAAGCTTCTGGCGCGGCTGGCAGACCGATACGCTCGGCCTGTGGGAAATCCACGATTACGAGCCGATCCTGCGTGACCTGCTGCGCGCGGCGGACGCGCAGTCGATTGCGCTGGATACGCTGATCAGCGAGAACGGCCCCGGTCAGTTTGAGGTAACATTGCGTTATGCGCCGGATGCGTTGCGCATCGCCGACGATTCCGTTTTGTTCAAGCGCACGGTCAAGCAGATCGCCCGCAAGCATGGCCTGTGCGCGACCTTCATGGCCAAACCGTTCGGCGGCTGGGCCGGCAGCGGAATGCACGTCCATATGTCGGTGCTCGACCGCGACGGCGCCAATATCTTCACCGGCGATTCCGAACGGCCGAGCACCGCGCTGTATCACGCGCTCGGCGGCCTGGTCGCGGCGATGCCGGATTCGATGCTGGTGTTCGC
>DASVGZ010000208.1:0-5435 GCA_036379275.1 Acidiphilium sp.
AAAATACTCATGCGCGATCACCCGGTCGATCCGCTGATAGTCGGCGTCGGTCGCGGTGTCGGGCCGGGCGAGCACCAGCGCGGTGTTGAAGATGTTGAGCCCCTTGTTCTCCATCGCGCCCATGTTGAAATCGCCGACCGCCGCGATATTGAAAATATCGAGATCGTATTCGAGGCCAAAGGTTTCCTCGTCCCAGCGCATCGCTCGCTTGAGGCTCGTCATGGCATGGGCGACCTTGTCCTCGTCACCGCGCCTGACATGGATGCCGAGCACCACCTTCCGACCCGACGCCGTGACGAATTCATCGTGCGCAGCAACGAGATCGCCCGCAACCAACGCGAACAGATAGGACGGCTTCGGGTGTGGATCTTCCCACTTCACCCAGTGCCGGCCATCGTCCATCGCACCGCGATCGACCGGATTGCCGTTGGAGAGCAGCGTCGGAAACCGGTTTTTCTCCGCGATCAGCGTCGCGGAAAACCGGGTCATCACATCGGGCCGGTCGGGAAAGAACGTAATGCGGCGGAAGCCTTCGGCCTCGCACTGGGTGAAGAAATCGCCGTTCGAGACATAAAGCCCGGACAATTCGGTGTTGCGCGCGGGCGCGATGGTGACATCGGTGTCGAGCACAAATTCATCCGGCACGTCCGCGATCGTAAGACGGTCGTCGCCGATGCTGAACGCCCCGGCACCGAGCGCCGTTCCATCGAGCATCGCTCCGTTCAGAACCAGATCCTCGCCGTCGAGAACCAGCGGCGCACCCGCATCGCCATGCGCAGGGTTACGGCGAAACGAGAGAGTCGCACGTACCCGCGTCGCTTCCGGATCGAGGTCGAAAATCAGTGCGGCGGAATCGACCAGAAATGCCGGCGGCCGGTACTCCGCGAGACGCCGCTCGGTCGCGATTTCCGGAAACTGCACGGGACGTTCGGCCATTCTCTGCTCCTCGATTTCGCTCTGTCGTTCTGCTCCGGCGTCCGGTTCCGCGCAACTCTCGGACACTGCCCGTTGAAATTGCCAGTGCATGAGGAATTCGATACTCTCGCTGCTTCCGCTTCCCTGAACTCCCGCTTTTCCGAACGGTGATCCCGCATACGACGCAATGGACGCAACCAGGCGCGACCTCACCCAGACCCTGCATCGGAGCATCCACGAGATCAAGGCTGCCGCATGGAACGCGCTTGCCGGTGACAATCCGTTCGTCAGCCACGAATTCCTTGCCGCCCTGGAAGACAGCGTTTCGGTCGGCGGGAAGAGCGGCTGGTATCCGCACCACATCGCGCTGCGCGATCAGACTGGCGTACTGGCCGCCGCCGCGCCCACCTATGCCAAGACGCATTCCTACGGCGAATACGTTTTCGATCATGCCTGGGCGAACGCGCTGGAGCATGTCGGCGTCCGCTATTATCCGAAACTCCAGGTCGCGGTACCCTTCAGCCCGGTCCCCGGACCGCGCCTGCTGGTCTCGCCCGGCACCGACCCCGCCGCGCTCGCCGAGGCGATGGTTCTCGCCACCTCCCGGCTCAAATGCTCCTCGATCCATGCAACCTTCTGCACCGAGGCGGAATGGACCGTCCTCGGCGAGGCCGGATGGCTGCGCCGCCTCGGCGTGCAATATCACTGGCATAATCACGACTATGCCGATTTCGAGGCGTTTCTCGCCGCCCTGTCATCGCGCAAGCGCAAGGCGATCCGGCGCGAACGGCGCGAGGCCGCTTCGGGACTGGAAATCCGCGCATTGCGCGGCCCGGAGCTTTCCCGGCACGACTGGCGGGCCTTTCATGAGTTTTACCTCTCCACGGTCGACCGCAAATGGGGCGGCGCCTATCTCACCGAACGATTTTTCCCGCTGCTTGGTGAGCGACTGGGCGATCGCGTCGTGGTTATGATGGCGTTCCGCGCGGGCAAGCCGATCGCCGGCGCACTCAACCTGCTCGGCGCCGGCACGCTCTACGGCCGCAATTGGGGGGCGGTCGAACAGGTGCCGTTCCTGCATTTCGAACTTTGCTATTATCAGGCGATCGAGTTCGCGATCGCACACCGACTGGCGAAAGTCGAAGCCGGTGCGCAGGGCCAGCACAAAATCCAGCGCGGTTACCTGCCCAGCCAGACCTATTCCGCACACTGGATCGCGCACCCCGGGCTGGCCGGGGCGGTGGCCGAATTTCTCGATGCGGAACGCCCGGCGATTGCCGAGGAAATGGCGATGCTCGACGCCGAATCGCCCTATCGCGCCGATTTCAGCCTCACGCCCCGGTCGGCAGCGGCCGGCCGATGACAGTCGCCTGCGGCGAGGGTCCATAAATGTTGTTCGCCTGCGGCGAACTGGCGCTGTCGATGATGCTGGTCGGCGGCAACGTGGTAATTCTGAAGATCCTCGCCAGCCACCTTCCGGTCTTCGTGATTCTCGCGCTGCGCACGGCAATCGCCGCCCTGGTGGCCGCTCCGTTCGCACGCCTGCCCCGGGTACCGCCTCGCCGCATCTTCATCTGGCTGCTGCTCCAGGCAATTCTCGGCACCATCGGCTACAACGCGTTTCTGCTGCTTGGCCTCGCGCGCACCGGTGCGGTGCAGGCTGGGCTGGTGCTCGCGACCCTGCCGGCGGTGATCGCTCTCGGCGCCGCTTTCGCATTGCGCGAACGTCTCGCCCGCCGGCACTGGTTCGCGGTCGTCCTCGCGGTAGCGGGCATGGGTGCGCTCGCCCATGGCGGCAGCGGATTCAGCATCGCGGGCGACGCGCTGGTGTTCTGCGCCGTCTGCGGCGAGGCCGCCTACGCCCTGCTCGCCCGCAAGGTCGCCGGAGCATTGCCGGTCCTGCAGGCGACCTTCTGGATGCAGATTTCCGGCGCCGTTTTGTGCGCGCCATTCGCCATCAGCCAGATCGGCGAGGTGCGGATGACGGCGTTCATCGCGATCCTTCTCGTGGTCCACAGCCTGACCTCCAGCCTGCTCGCAGTGCTGCTGTGGTATCGCGGAATGAAGCGGGTTCCTGCCGGGCTGGGCGGCGCCTTCACCGCCCTTCTGCCGGCGACGGCGGCGGTCTGCGGCATCCTGATCCTCGGTGAACGCTTCACTCGCAACGACGGGATCGGCTTTGCCGCCCTGCTCACCTCGATGCTGCTGATCCTGTGGTCGCGGCCCCGGCCGGCAGATACCGTTTCAGCCGGCATCCCTCCGGCGTCCGCCGCGATGGATCAGGAAAGCCAGGGCGTAGCCGGTGACCGTGGCGCCCAGCGCGGCTAGCACCGGCCGGTCCCGGACGAAATCCCTGAACCGGTCGACATAGCCGTCGTCGCCGAAATCATCATCCGGGGTCATGTGATAGCGGGACGAGAAGGCATCCCGCGCCGTGTGCGCGGCGGCCCCGACGCCATCCCTGGCCGCAGTATAGTATTTATGAGCCCTGGTCTCGGCCTCGCCGGCCATGCCACCTGCGGCATTGGCGATGTCCTCACCCGCCTCTCCGACGTTCCGCTTGATCTCGTCTTCGTCCATCGTGCTCTCCTCGTTGACAAGGCCGGCCCGGCCTTCGGAACATGGCGAGCAAGGGGCCGGAAACAAGGGAAAATGGCAGCTTCGCTGATACTATGACGCAATTCTTGTATAGCGCGCCGCTCGTATGTATAGGGCGCCCTTGCATAAGGCGCCGATTACAAGCGCGTCATTTAATCTCTTTCCATCTGGAATAAAATTGCGTAGGGTTTCACCACAAAACCAACAGGGGAGTTTCTAATGGCTGGAGGATCTGGACCAAAACTACGGCGAGATGCCGGTATTATCGGACTATTGTTCGCAAGCCTTGGCGGCATCATCGGATCGGGCTGGCTGTTCGGCCCGATGGCCGCCGCGAAAATCGCCGGCCCGTCGGCGATCGTCGCCTGGCTGATCGGCGGCATCGCCGTGCTTCTTCTCTCTTTCGTGTATGCCGAGCTTGCCACCGCGTTCCCGCGAGCCGGCGCGGTCATCACCTTCCCGAAACTCTCGCACGGCAACCTGCTCGCCACGATCCTGAGCTTCGTCGTGTTCCTGGGCTACTGCTCGGTGCCGCCGGCCGAAGCATCGGCGGTAATCACCTACGCCACCAACTATTTCCCGAGCCTGCTCCACAAGAACGGCGTGCTGACCGCGGAAGGCTTCATCGCCACCGCGATCCTGATGCTGATCTTCGCGGTCATCAACCTGCTCGCGATCAAGATCGTGCTGACCATCAACAGTGCCATCACCTGGTGGAAACTCGCGATTCCGATCCTGACTATCATCGTCTTCATCGTGGTCGGCTTCCACGGCTCGAACTTCACGTCCCACGGCTTCGCGCCGACCGGCACCTCCGGCATCTTCTCCGCCGTGGCGACCTCGGGCATCGTGTTCTCCTATCTCGGATTCCGCCAGGCAGTGGAACTCGCCGGCGAATCGAGCAACCCGAAGAAATTCCTGCCGATCGCGATCGTCGGCTCGGTGGTCATCGGCTTCATCATCTATGCCGGCCTGCAGATCGCCTTCATCGGCGCGCTGAACCCGTCCGACATCGCCAAGGGCTGGGCCAATGTCAACTTCAAGGGCTCGTTCGGCCCGTTCGCCGGCCTCGCCTCGGTGATCGGCATGGGCTGGCTCGCCGTGCTGCTCTATATCGACGCCTTCGTATCGCCCTCGGGCACCGGCACGATCTATTTCACCACCACCTCGCGCATCCTGTTCGCCTCCGGCCGGGAAGGCCTGATCGGCGGCAATGTGTTCGCGAAACTCTCGTCCGCCGGCGTGCCGATCGTCGGTGTGGTCATCACCTTCCTCGTCGGCCTGCTGTTCCTGATGCCGTTCCCGTCCTGGCAGGGCATCGTGACCTTCATCTCCTCGGCTACCGTGCTCTCCTACGGCACCGGTCCGGTCGTTCTGATGACCCTGCGCAAGACCATGCCGGTCGAGCGCTACAAGCGGCCCTACCTGCTCGCGGGCGGCGCGCCGATCTCCTACATCGCCTTCATCGTCTCCAATTTCATCATCTTCTGGAGCGGCGCCTCGACCGACAACTTCCTGTTCGGCCTGATCCTCGCCTTCACCATCATCTATGTCGGCTACGAAACCATCGCCGGCGTCGGGTTCATGAACCTGCAATGGCGCGGCGCGTGGTGGCTGGCCCCGTACTTCTTCGGCATGTGGCTGATCACCTATATCGGACCGAAGGCCCTGACCGGCGGCACCGACGTGCTCAATCAGGTCACGGCGCCGATCGTCCTGGTCATCTTCAGCATTCTGATCATGCTGCTCGCGATCTACTGCGGCAATCCGGATCCCGAGGAAGCCAAGGCGACCATCCTCGCCGGCGAACCCGAACTCTACGGCGCGCAGGAGCTTCAGTCCGCCAAGTGATCGGCACTGAATGACCGCGGAACAGGCAGGGAGAAATCCCTGCCTGTTTTTTATGAACCGGAACTCGAAGA
>DASVGZ010000209.1:0-8276 GCA_036379275.1 Acidiphilium sp.
AAAACCGTCCACGCCGTCGCCGAGGTGATCGCGACGATGAACCTCGCCAACGGCGACGTGAACGCGATGTTCGCGCAGCTCAAATCCGGACTCGCCGGCCCGCTCGCCGGCATGGGCACGGCGTTTTCCTCCTCGATGTTCGGCCTTGCCGGCGCGCTGATCCTCGGCTTTCTCGATCTCACTGCCGGCCAGGCGATGGGCCGCTTCTTCAACGAACTGGAGGAATGGCTCGCCGGACTGACCCGGATTTCCACCGGCGCGCTCGGTCACGACAGCGATGCGCCGCTTCCCGCCTATGTTCAGGCGCTGCTGGAGCAGAGCGCCGAAAACATCGAATCGCTGCAACGCGTCCTGATCCGCCATGAGGACAGCCGCACCCAGACCGCGCAGGCGACCCACGCGCTGACCGAGCGGATGAACACGTTGACCGAGGCGATCCACAACTCCCACCACATCATGCTCAAGATCGGCGAGGCGCAGGCGGCGCTGGCACGGATCACAGAGCAGCAGGACCGCTCGGGTGAGGAAGTCGCCCGCGCCCATCTGCGCAATATCGAACTGCTTCTGGCGCGGCTGATCGCCGAGACCGAACAGGGCCGCACCCAGGGCATCGCCGATCTGAGACAGGATTTGAAAATCCTGACCCGCACGATCGCCGCCCGGTTCGATGATGTAAGAGGCTGAGCCATGGCACAACTCCGCCGGCGTCGCGGCAACGGGCTCGAAATCTGGCCCGGTTATGTCGATGCGCTGTCGACCCTGCTGATGGTGACGATTTTCGTCCTTCTGGTGTTCGTGCTGGCGGAGGCGTTTCTGTCATCGGCGCTGTCCGGCAGCAACCGGACGATCGCGACCCTGCGCGGCGAGGTTGCCCAACTTTCCCAGGTTCTTGCGCTCGAAAAATCGAAGACCGCCTCCCTGCAAGATGAACTGGCCAGCATGGCCGCCCTGATCAAATCCACCAAGGCGAAGAATACGACGCTGGAAGCGGCTCAGATGGCGGGTGCGGTGAAACTCGCCGGCCAGATCAAGCTGAATTCGGCCGCGTTGCATCAGGTCGAACTGCTCGACCAGCAGATCGCCGCGCTGCGGCTGCAACTCGCCACCCTCGCGGCGGCGCTGGACGCGGCGCAGGAGAAAGACAAGGCGCAGAACGTCCAGATCGTCAATCTCGGCCGCCGGTTGAACGAGGCTCTGGCGCGCAAGGTGCAGCAACTTCAGCTCTACCGCAGCGAATTCTTCGGCGAATTACGCAAGGCATTGGCCGGCGAGAAGAACATCAGGATCGTCGGCGACCGATTCGTATTCGAGAGCGATGTTCTGTTCCCCTCGGATTCCGCCCAGCTTTCGCCGGCCGGCCAGCAGGAGATCGCCGATGTCGCCAAGGCGATCGAGAAAATCGCTCCGAAAATCCCGACCAATATCAACTGGGTGCTGAGTGTCGACGGCTATGCCGACAAGGAGGCGATCAAGGGCGGCCCCTACAAGGACAATTTCGATCTCTCGTCTGCCCGTGCGCTCGCGGTCCTGCATCTGCTGATTGCCGACGGCGTCCCGGAGAACCGGGTCGTCGCCAGCGCGTTCGGCTCAAAACACCCGATCGCCGAAGGCGACACGCCTGACGCTCTCGCCCAGAACCGGCGGATCGAGTTCCGGCTGACCTCGGCGGATTGAGCTTCAGTCTTTCAGGGCACCGGACATACCGGCGACATAGTACTCGACGAAGAAGAAATAGACGAGCACCACGGGCAGCGTGCCGAGCAGCGCGCCGGACATCAGTTGCCCCCACTGGAACACGTCGCCGCGCATCAGTTCGGTGGTCAGCCCGACCGAAATGGTCTTGTTGGCCGAGGAAACCATGTAGATCAGCGCATAGAGATATTCGTTCCACGACAGGGTGAACGAGAAGATCGTTGCGGAAATCAGCCCCGGCATCGACAGCGGCAGGATCACCCGGATCATGATGCGCGGCCAGCTCGCACCATCGACCAGCGCCGCCTCTTCGAGTTCGCGCGGAATCGAGCGCAAAAACCCGATCAGCAGCCAGGTGCAGAACGGCACAAGAAACGTCGTGTAGATCGGGATCAGTGCCCAGAGCTTGTCAAACCAGTGCAGCTTGATCAGCACAGAGGCGAGTGGAATGAACAGGATCGCCGGCGGCACCACATAGGAAAAGAAAATCGCGGTCGAGACGGTGCGCGCGCCGGTGAAGCGCAATCTTACGATCGCGAAGGCCGCCGTGTAGGAAATCACTACGCTCAAAATCGTCGCACCGACCGAGACGAACAGCGTGTTGGCAAACCAGCGCGGATAGGCAGTCTGGGTGACGAGATCGATGATGTTTCTGAAAGTGGGATGAAACACCCACCAGGGATTCGGTGTGACCAGCAATTCATGCTGCGATTTGATCGCGGTCAGCACCATCCAGTAGAAGGGCAGCAAAAGGAAGGCGAGCATCGCGGCGAGCGCGAGATAGAGTTTCCAGCCGAATTTTTCGCGCATCTCAGCGCCCCTCCCGCGTCGATCGCAATGCGATGATCGCGAGGATCAACATGATCGGGATCACCGAAATCGCTACCGCCGCCCCCTGCCCGAGCGAGCCGCCGTTGATCGCGCGCTGATAGGCGAGCGTCGTGAACACCTGGGTCGCGTTCAGCGGACCGCCGCGCGTCATCGTCCAGATCAACTGGAAATCGGTGACGGTCCAGATCGTCGAGAAGGAAAGCAGGATCGTCGTCACCGGCCAGAGCAGTGGCCAGATGATCCGGCGGAAGATGGTGATACGGGTCGCACCATCGATCGACGCCGCCTCGATCAGATCCTTCGGAATCGCCTGCAATCCCGCGAGATAGCCCATGGCGTAATAGGGAATGCCGCGCCAGACATTGACGACGATCAGCGAAATCCGCGCAGGCCAGGCCTGGCCGAGAAAATCGATATAGGAATGCGTCAGACCGAGCTTGATCAGCAGCCAGCTTACCGCCGAAAATTGCGGGTTGAGCAGCCAGTTCCAGGCGAGGGCGGACAGCACGGTGGGCGCGACCCAGGGCAGCAGCATAATCGCCCGCGCCACGCGATAGCCGCGAAACTGCCGGTTGAGCAGGATCGCGAGGCCGAGGCCGAACGAAAGCTTCAGCGCTTCCGAACAGATCGTGTAGAAAAACGCGTAGAAGACGGCTTCCTGATAGACTGGATCGTGAAACAGGATCGCGTAATTGCCAAAACCGATAAAATGTCCCGGCGTGCCCAGGACCGCGTTGGTCAGGCTGAGCCAGATCCCGAGACAAAGTGGATAGGCGAGCAGAAGCAGAAGGATCAGCACCGCAGGTGCTGCCAGCAGGATGCCGAGCACGTTCGGTCGGTCGAGCATCCGGCGCAGCCACGAGCCGCTCGGCCGCGCGAACGCGGCCGAATTCACGACGCCGACCCGATCGCTCACTCAGGTGCCATAGATCTGCTTGAGCTGTCTCGCGGCGTCGCGTGCGGCATCCTCCGGCGACGCGCCATTCACGCAGGCATCGGCGAACATGTTGACGATCACGAAATCGTTCAGCGCAGTGGCCGCCGCACGGCCCGGCGAACCCGCATAGCCGACCGCGTGGTTGTGGGCCAGCGCGTCACGGTACGGCGTGATGTTCGGGTTCGAGGTCCAGACCGGCAGCTTGGTGTAATCCTTGAGTGCCGGGGTGACATAACCCTCCATCCCGGTCAGCCATGGGTCCATCTGCGCCGGCTCGCTCATGAAGCGGAGATATTCCTGCGCCGCATTCGGGTATTTGCTGTATTTGAAGATGAATGCCTGCGAGAACAGGTTGAACATGGTCTGATGTCCGACCGGCCCGACCGGCAGGGTGGCATTGCGCGTGTCCTTGTAGATTTCAGGGAATTTCTTCTGCGCCACGTACCAGATGCTGATGCCGTTGATCGTCATCGAGATCTGGCCGGCGAGGAAGGATTCGTTGTTGTTGACATCGAGCCAGGAAGAAACGCCGGGAATCATCGTCTTATAGAGTTCCTTGGCGTATTTCAGCGCAGCGTAGGTTTCCTTCGACTCGATCGCGACCTTGTTGTCCGCATCGACCGACTTGGCGCCGAAGCCCCAGAGCATCCAGTGGCACCAGGTGTTGCCATCACCGACCGCATGGCCGAGAGCGAGACCGATCGGATGATTGTTCTTCTTGAGCTTGCGCGAAAGATCGAGCATCTTGTCGAAATCGGTCGGGAAGCTGTCATAGCCGCATTCCTTGATCCAACTGTCGCGGTAGACGACAGCGGCGCCCGGTGCGCCGATCGGCACCGCGATCCAGCGTTTCTGCGGCACGTCATAGCCGTAGCTGTGAGCAACGCTGAAGAATCCGCCATGCTTTTTGGAAAGATACTCGCACAGCTTCGACACATCGACCAGCTTGTCGGGATAGATGAACGGGTCGTCGTAAAATCCCATGATGATATCGGGACCGGAGCCGAGTTCGGCGGCGAGGCCGGATTTCGCCTGGATATCGGTCCAGCTTATGTCCTGGATCGTGACCGGGACTCCGGTCGCCCTGGTGAAGGCTTCGGTGTTCTTCTTCCACTGCGCGTCGTCGGATTCGATGAAGCCGGTCCAGCGGAGCAGTTGCAGCTTCGCGCCCTTCTCGATCGGGAACATCGGTGTATCCGCGGCGAAAGCCTGCCCGCCCGATACACCGGCGGCAAGAGCACCGGCGGCGGTAAGCTGCATCAACTGGCGACGTGAGATTTCGGTCATTCTCTGTTTCCCCCTTGACGGTTCCGTGGTCGTTGCCCGGTCCGCGGCGCTGGCCTGCCGCCGGCGTTGAAATCTCTCTGGCGTTCTTTATACATTGACGGCAAGCAATGGCAATGCCGATATGCAACCATTCGATACCTTTGGGAGGGCGGCCACGAACATGGCAAAAGTCTCGTTGCGGCAGGTCGTTAAATCCTATGGCGGAGCCTTGCAGGCGGTAAAAGGGATCGATCTCGAAGTCGCCGATCGCGAATTTGTGGTCTTGGTCGGCCCGTCCGGCTGCGGCAAGACGACCACCCTGCGCATGGTCGCCGGTCTCGAAACCGTGAGCGACGGCGAAATCTGGATCGATCAGGTCTGCGTCAACGACCTGCCAGCGCGCGACCGCGACATCGCCATGGTGTTCCAGAACTATGCGCTCTACCCGCATCTTTCGGTGTTCGAGAATATCGCGTTCGGGCTGCGCGTCCGCAAGCACAGCCAGCCGGACATCGAAACCCGCGTCACCGAAGCCTCGCGCATTCTCGGCATCGAGGAATTTCTCAGGCGCAAGCCGAAGGAACTCTCAGGTGGTCAGCGCCAGCGTGTCGCGATGGGGCGGGCGATCGTGCGCCGGCCGCAGGTCTTCCTGTTCGACGAACCGCTCTCCAATCTCGACGCCAAGCTGCGCGCCCAGATGCGCACCGAAATCAAGCGCATCCACCAGACGGTGCAGGCCACGACGATCTACGTCACCCACGACCAGGTCGAGGCGATGACCCTCGCCGACCGGATCGTGATGATGAACAGGGGAACGATCGAACAGGTCGGCACCCCGGCCGATCTCTATCACCGGCCGGCGACCCGCTTCGTTGCCGGTTTCATCGGCAGTCCGCCGATGAACTTCTTCGACGCGAAACTGACCGGCGCGGCAAACGGACTGGCACTCGATCTTGCTGACGGCACCCGGATCGCGATTCCGGCCGAACGGCTCGACCGCTATGCGGCCCGGCGCGATCGGGACATCATCTTCGGCCTCCGCCCGGAGAATTTTCACCTCGCGCGCGAGAACACACCCGATGCGGAACGGCTCCCCGCGCGCGTCGAGGTGGTCGAACCGCTGGGCGCTGATACGCTGGTCTATTTTCGCGTCGGCTCAACCTTCGCCTGTGCCCGGATCGACCCTCACGCCAACGTCACGGTCGGTGAAACCTTGCCGCTCGGCCTCGATCTTTCCCAGATGCACCTGCTCGATACGGAGTCAGGCGCTGTCGTCTGAAACGGTCTACGCGACCAGCGGCGCACTCAGCGCCGCGATCCGCGCCCAGGTGTCGGCAGCATCCTCGTCGAACAGTTCGGCAAGTTTCTTCATCATCGTGCCGCCCAGTTCCTCGGCGTCGACAATGGTCACCGCGCGGCGATAATAGCGGGTGACATCGTGGCCGATGCCGATCGCAGTGAGTTCCACGAGATCGCGGTTTTCGATATCCCGAATCACATCGCGCAGATGGCGTTCGAGATAATTGCCCTGGTTGACCGATAACGTGCTGTCATCGACCGGCGCGCCGTCGGAAATCACCATCAGGATGCGCCGGTGCTCGGGCCGCGCCAGCAGCCGCCGATACGCCCAAGCCAGCGCCTCGCCGTCGATGTTCTCCTTGAGCAGGCCTTCGCGCAGCATCAGGCCGAGATTGCGTCGCGACCGCCGCCAAGGCTGGTCAGCCGCCTTGTAGATGATGTGGCGCAGATCATTCAGCCGGCCCGGATTCCGTGGCTTGCCCTCGGCAACCCAGCGCTCCCGGCTCTGCCCGCCCTTCCAGGCGCGTGTGGTGAAGCCGAGGATTTCCACCTTCACCGCGCAGCGTTCCAGCGTACGGGCCAGAATGTCGCCGCACATCGCCGCAACCGAGATCGGCCGACCGCGCATCGAACCGGAATTGTCGATCAGGAGCGTGACCACGGTATCGCGGAATTCGGTATCGCGCTCGCGCTTGAACGAAAGCGGCAGAAGCGGGTCGGCAACCACACGGGCGAGCCGGCCGACATCGAGCAGCCCTTCCTCGAGATCGAATTCCCAGGCGCGCTGCTGCTGGGCGAGCAGGCGGCGCTGCAGCCGGTTGGCGAGCTTCGAGACCACGCCGTGCATATGCTGCAACTGCTGATCGAGTTGCTGGCGCAGCCGGGCAAGTTCCTCGCCGTCACAGAGCTGGTCGGCCTCGATTTCCTCGTCGAAAGCGCGGGTAAAGGCGCGATAAGCGCCCTCTGGCTCGCCCTGCGGCGATCGGCGGCGCTGCTGCGGGCCGGCGGGGGCCTCGTCGGCCGCTTCCGCGCCCTCATCCTCGCTATCCTCATCGGCATCGGCGTCGGCACTCTCGGTGTCCATCGCTTCCGGCGATTCGGCCAGCATCTGGTCGGTGTCCGGCCTTGCATCGCCTTCGCCGTCGCTGGAATTGTCCTGCTGGAGCGACTGCTCGCCCTGGTCGCCGGATTCCTGGCTCTCCTCGCCCTCTTCGGACTCAGCCTCACCCTCGCAGAGATCGAGCACGGCGAGCAGATGGCGCGCGGCGCGGGCGAAACCGTTCTGATCCTCCCGTTCGGCGGCCAGCGTGTCGAGTGCCCGCAGCGCGTCCTGCGTGAGGGATTCGCGCCAGAGCCCGGTGATGTGCCGCGCCGCCTCAGGCAGCGCGTCCGGGTCCATCCGTTCGCGCGCGAGCAGCGCGATCGCCTGGGCAACCGGCAACTGGTCGACCCGGCTCATCCGGTCGAGCCCCTCGGCCTCGCAATCCTCCTGAAGCTTGCGGCACAGATTGGCGGAAACCCCTGCCATGTGTGCGGCGCCGACGATCTCGACCCGTGCCTGCTCCAGCGCGTCATAGGCTTCGCGCGCATCGCGCGGAATCGGAGCGCGGGCGGCATGAACAGTATCGTCGTGATGACGCAGTCGGAGCGCAACCGCATCGGCGATACCACGAAGCCGCGCCATCTCGGCCGGTGGCAGGGCACGAGTGGGCGAAGGCAGGCGGGCACGCTTGCCGACCAGCCCGGCCGCGCCCGGCTGATAGCTGACCTGAACCTCGTCACTACCCGCGATCGCGCGTACGGCGCCGGCGGTCGCCCGCTTGAACTCGTCGCTGCGGGAGGTTTCGCCCGCCATGAGGATCAGGCGGTCCGGCGCGGCGGCAGCACGCCGGTCTCGATCTCATCGTTGAAGCAGCGCTGGTAGTATTCGGCGACCGTGCTGCGCTCCGCCTCGTCGCACTTGTTGAGGAAGGTCAACCGGAATGCGAAGCCAATATCCTGGAAGATGCGCAAATTCTCCGCCCATGTGATCACCGTGCGCGGCGACATCACGGTCGAGATATCACCGTTTATGAAGCCCGCCCTTGTCAGGTCGGCCAGCGCCACCATGCTTTCGATGCGTTTCTTCCCGGCGGCATCGTCCGGGTCCATGCCGAGCTTCGCCATCACGATCGCGACTTCCTGGCCGTGCGGCAGGTAATTCAGCGTGGCGACGATGTTCCAGCGGTCCATCTGGCCCTGATTGATCTGC
>DASVGZ010000210.1:0-12204 GCA_036379275.1 Acidiphilium sp.
GCCGGAACCGTCCGGCCTCGCGCGCCAGAGCATCGGGGTTGCAACTGACATAGACCACGCGGGGGATTTTCGCCTCCGCGACCGGCCCGATCTGCGGCCCCGCCCCATCGAACGGCGGATCGAGAACCACGCAGGCAACACCCGCAAGTTCCTTCGCGGTCACCGGCCTTCGCGCAAGGTCGCGCGCCTCGACGGTAACGCGCCCGGTCAGCACCGCCTTGCGCACTCCGGCATCGAGCGCGGCAGTCGCCGGCTTGCCGCCCTCGACCGCATGAACCCGCGCATGGGCGGCGAGCACGCCGGTCAGGGTTCCGACGCCCGCGTATAATTCAACGATTCTCGATTTGCGGGTCAGCTTGTCCGGCAGGCCGGCAATCACGGCCGAGCGAATCGCCGCCTCACCTTCAAGGGTCGGCTGGAGAAACGCGCCCGGCGGCGGGATGACCGTGAACCCGCCGACATCGAGGGCCGGTTCGCGCAGGACCAGAACCGGCTCGTCGCCAAGGCTGATGCGCAGCAGCCCATGCTCGCGGGCAAAGGAGACCAGCCGGGCACGGTCGGCGGCGGTGGCCTCGGCGTCGAGGGTCAGCGACACATCGAGCCCATGATCCAGCGCATTGACGAGCACGCTGCCCGATTTGCGAAACCCTGCCAGCCTCGCTGCCAGTTCGCGCAGCGGTGCAATCAGCGCCGCGATACCGGGGATGACGAGCGGGCATTCGCCAAGATCGACCACCTCGCGCGAGCGCAGGGCATGAAAGCCGAGCCGTACCGCCCCACCCTGCCGGGTCAGGGCAAAATCGGCCCGTCTGCGCGTGCCCATCGGGATCGAAACCATGTCGCCGACCGGAGCATCGGCAAAGCCCGCCCGCGCCAGCGCCGCGATCAGCCGTTGCCGCTTGGCCTCGCGATAGACAGGTTCCGGCACGTCCTGCTCGGTGCAACCGCCGCACGTGCCGAAATGCCGGCACAACGCCGGAACGAGACCAGTCGATGACATGATGTCAGATACCCTTCCGTGCCTCGATGATCACATGCGCGTAGGCATACGGGTATTCATCGGTCAGCGAAACATGAATGAACGGCGCACGCCCTTCGGGCATCAGGCTGGCAAGGCGAAGCAGCGCGCCGCCGGTCAGCGCCATGGTCGGCTGGCCGGACGGCAGGTTGACCACGCCGAGATCGGCGAAGAACACGCCGCGCCGAAACCCGGTGCCCAACGCCTTGGCGCAGGCTTCCTTCGCCGCGAACCGCTTGGCATAGCTCGCCGCGCGCTGATGCTCGCGCCGCTCGGCGCGCCTGCGCTCGGTTTCGGTGAAGACGCGCATGGTGAACCGCTCGCCGAACTTCGCGAGGGATTTCTCGATGCGCCTGATGTCGCAGAGATCGGAACCGATGCCGACGATCACGATTGGGCAATCATGGCAGGGCCATCATGTCCGGGCACGATCGACCTGGGCGACCCCGCCGGCGGCGCGCAGCCCGGCGATCACCTGCGACAGATGCCTGAGATCGCGCACCTCGATATCCATCAGACATTCGAAAAAATCCTGCTGACGATGCGTTATTTTCAGATTGGCGATGGCGCCGTCCTGCTTCGCGACCGCGTTGGCGAGGTTGGCGAGGGTTGCCGGCGCGTTGGAAGCAATAACGCTGATCCGACCGGTAAACGGCCCGGTGCCCGCTCCGCGCCCCGCGCCGTCCTTGCCGCCGTCCTTGCCATGGTTGAGCTGGGCGTAGTCCCAATCCACGTCGATGAAGCGTTCCGGCGTGTTGGCAAGGGTTTCCAGCGTCATGCAGTCGCGGGTGTGGATCGTCACCCCCTTGCCGGTGGTGATGATGCCGACGATCTTGTCGCCCGGAAGCGGATGGCAGCAGCCGGCATAATGCACTTCCATGCCGGTGATCAGCCCGGTGATCGGCAGGCTGTTCGGGCGCGGCGTGCTGCGCGCCGGGCGGGCAAGCAGGCCGGGAACGACGCGCGGCGCGCGCTGGTCGCGCAACTCGGGATAGGCGGCATGAACCACATCCCTGGCGCCGAGATTGCCGGTGCCGACCGCGACGTAGAGATCGTCGAGGTTCGGCTGCTTCAGCGCCTTCAGTGTGGTTTCCAGAACCTTTTCCGATCCGTCCGCCCCCTCCTGACGGAACGCGCGGGCGATGGTCGCCTTGCCCTGATCGCGGTTCTGCATCCGGATCTGGCCGGCGAGAAAGCGGCGGATACGCGCCCGCGCCTTGCCGGTGACGACGAAACGCTCCCACGAGGGTGACGGCGTACCGCCCCGCGCGGTGAGAATCTCGACCTGATCGCCGTTCTGCAACTCGTAGCGCAGCGGCATCAGTCTTCCGTTGATCCTGGCACCGACGCAGGTATCGCCGATCTGCGAATGCACCGCATAGGCAAAATCCACCGCCGTCGCCCCGCGCGGAAGCTGGATCAACTGTCCCTTGGGGGTGAAGCAGAAAACCTGATCCTGATACAGCTCAAGCTTGGTGTTTTCGAGAAACTCGTCGGGCGCCGCCGAATTTTCCAGAATTTCCAGCAGATCCTGAACCCAGCGGAACTGCTTGATGTCGGAGGCCGAAGCGTCGTTCTGCTTGTAGAGCCAGTGCGCGGCGACCCCGTTTTCCGCGATCGCGTGCATCTCGGGCGTGCGGATCTGCAATTCGATCTTCTGGTTGCGCGGATGCCGGAGCGTGACTCCGGTGTGCAGCGACTGGTAGCCGTTGGCTTTCGGCGTCGAGATGTAATCCTTGAACCGCCCGGCGATCACCGGAAACCCGGCATGGATCGCCCCGAGCGCGACATAGCATTGCTCGCGGGTGGGAACCAGAACGCGGAAGGCCATGATGTCGGAAAGCTGCTCGAACGCGACATTGCGCCGCTGCATCTTTTCCCAGATGGAAAAGATCGACTTCTCACGGCCCGAAATATCGACGATCTCGACCCCAGCCTCGCCCAGGATGCGCCGCAACTCGCCCCGCACCTCTTCGATCGCATCCGCGCCCTGACCACGCAGAAAATTCAACCTTGCCTGAATCGATTCACAAGCCTCGGGGTCGAGCACCGCGAAAGCTCGGTTCTGCAACTCGGTCTTGACCCGGTCCATGCCGATCCGCTCGGCAAGCGGGGCATAGATTTCCATCGTCTCGCGCGCGATGCGGGCGCGCCGCTCGGGCTCATGGACGAAATGGATCGTCCGCATGTTGTGCAGCCGGTCGGCGAGCTTGACCAGGAGAACCCGGATGTCCTTGCTCATCGCCAGCACCAGCTTGCGGAAATTTTCCGCCTGCTTGGTGCGGTCCGATTGCAGTTCGAGCCGGGTCAGCTTGGTGACGCCATCGACCAGTCCGGCAATCTCCGCGCCGAAGCGCGATTGCAGCGCGGGCAGCGTGATCCTGGTGTCCTCGATCACGTCATGCAGCAGGGCGGTGACGATGCTGCCGCCATCGAGCCGGTAATCGGCAAGGATGTCGGCAACCGCGAGCGGATGGGTGATATAGGGATCGCCGTTTTCGCGGGTCTGCGCGGCATGAGCCTCGGCCGCGAGGGTATAGGCGTCGTCGACGACGGCGGGATCGATCCGGGAATCGTAGCTGGCGAGCCGGCTCAGCAGCGGAGCCAGCGCCTCATGCCCGATCGCGGCTGTACTGCCTTCCGGCGCGAAGAGGGGATGGCTCATCGGCATCCCCGCGCACCGGTCAGCCATGGCGGTTCGCCCCGATCAGCGGCGCGCCGAAAGAGTGCCGCCGAGTTCGGCCTCGATCGCCGCGGCGATGTCTTCCGAACTCATGATTTCCTCGGACTCGGCGGCAAGGGCCGCGGCTTCCTCTTCGGCGGAGACATCCTGAAGGCCGAAAATGTTCTGGTCGGTCGGGATGAGATCCTGCACCTCCTCGTCAGCCGGTTCGGGGTCGGGCACACGGGAGAGCGACTTGACCAGATCCTGCTCGAGCACGCCGAAGTCGACGGTTTCATCGGCGATCTCGCGCAGCGCGACGACGGGGTTCTTGTCGTTGTCGCGGTCGATCGTGATCGAGGCGCCGCGGGCAAGATTGCGCGCGCGCTGGGCGCCGAGCAGAACCAGTTCGAACCGGTTCGGAATCTTCTCGATGCAGTCTTCGACGGTGACGCGTGCCATGCAGCGAACTCCAGAGCTTCGTACCCGAAACCGGGCACGATATGACGGATCAGGGAAAGAATATAGCGTAGTGACTGCTGCGGTGCAACCAAACCGGCTGTACCGACAGCGTAAACCTCACCATCGGACGATCGGAGGGGCCGATTCGTCCACCAACGTGTCGAGCAACTCGCTCCCCGTCGTACCAGAGCGAGGATGCACCCAATCCGGCGCGACATCAAGCAGGGGGCGAAGCACGAACTCGCGCTGATGAACCCGCGGATGCGGCAGAACCGGAGCCGGACCGTCGCTTACCAGACCGTTCAGGTCGATCAGATCGAGATCGAGGGTACGGGCGGCATTCGGCACCGAACGTTCCCGGCCGAACTGCGCCTCGATCCGGTGCAGGGCGGTGAGCAGGTCTTCGGGATCAGCCTCTCCCTCGAACAGCACCACGCCATTGCAGAAATCCGGCTGTTCCGGGTCGGGCGGGACCGGAACGGTGCGGTACCAGGGCGAAACCGCACGGTATTCCAGTCCCGGCAGGGCGCGCAGCGAAGCCAATGCGCGGATGCAGTTCGCCTGCGGGCTGGTTCCATCCGCTCCGGGCAGGTTGGCGCCGATCGCTATCAAAATCATCGTTCATAATCCTATACGTGACTGACGATTTCGCGTAAATGGAACGAATTCGTCGAGTTTCGACTGAAACATTTCAAAACGACACACATTGGAAAGGTTCCGGCCATGCGCCTTCTGCCCAACGAAAAAACCGCCCTGTTCATCGACGGTGCCAATCTCTATGCCGCATCCCGCGCCGTCGGCTTCGATGTCGACTACCGGCGGCTTCTGGAATTCTTCAGCAGCGTCAACCTGATCCGTGCCTATTACTACTCGGCGCTGCTCGATACCGAGGAATATTCGCCGCTGAAGCCGCTGACCGACTGGCTCGCCTATAACGGCTACACGCTGGTGACCAAGCCCGCCAAGGAATTCACCGACGGCTCCGGCCGGCGGCGGGTCAAGGGCAACATGGACATCGAACTTGCGATCGACATGCTGGAAATGGCCCCGCATATCGATCATGCAATCCTGTTTTCCGGCGATTCCGATTTCCGCCGGCTGGTCGAGGCGACCCAGCGCAAGGGCGTGCGGGTGACCGTGGTCTCCACCATCAAGACCTCGCCGCCGATGATCGCCGACGAATTGCGCCGGCAGGCCGACCAGTTCGTCGATCTGGTGGACATCGCCGGCGATTTCACCCGCCGCCAGTCCGACCAGCGCCCCCGCCCCCCGCGCGGCGAGAGCGATCAGGACTGATGCCCGATACGCCGGCGCACGATTGCGCCCTGTGTCCGCGCCTTGCCGGGTTCCGGGCGGAAAATCGCGCCAGATTTCCGGACTGGCACAACGGTCCGGTGCGCTGTTTCGGCCCGCTCGACGGGCGTCTTCTGGTGCTCGGTCTCGCTCCCGGCCTGCGCGGCGCGAACCGCACGGGGCGGCCGTTCACCGGCGACTATGCGGGCAGGTTGCTCTACGACACGCTGATAAAGTTCGACTTCGCCACCGGGCGCTACGAGGAGCGCCCGGACGACACGCTGGAGCCGAAAAACTGCCGGATCGTCAACGCGGTCCGCTGCGTGCCGCCCGAAAACAAGCCACTGCCCGTTGAAATCGCCGCCTGCAACCGCTTTCTTGCCGCCGAAATCGCGGCGATGCCGAACCTGCGCGCGATCCTCGCCCTCGGCGTGGTCGCACATCAGGCGGCGCTGCGCACCCACGGACTGAAACAGAGTTTCGCCAAATTCGCCCACGGCGCCACCCATGTCCTGCCGACCGGAGTTCTTCTCGCCGACAGTTTTCACGTCTCGCGCTACAACACCAGCACGCGGCGACTGACCGCCGCGATGTTCGAGACGGTGGTCGCCTCGCTCGACCGCTATCTGAACGAGACGATCACAATCCCAGCGCCGCACGGGTGAGCCGGGGCAGTTTGCCCGCCACGATCCGCCAGGATTGTTCGAGATAACCGGCGAGCGTGCGGTCGGTCAGCGCAGCAGGGTCGCCGATTTTCACCCAGCACCCGCGCGGCAGATACGGCGCGCGGATCGCCAGTTCCTGATCGAGCAGCATCTCGAAGGCGATCGGCGTGGTCTTGAACACGAAATACGGCACACCGTCCTCGACGTTGCCGAGCGCGAACACCTTGCCGCCCACCTTCCAGACGTGATGATCGCCCCACTGGATCGAAAGTTCCGCACCGGGGAACCGCTTGCAGACCTCATCGAACCGGCCGGTTTTCATGGGATCAGCAATACCGTTCCTCCCGCCAGGGGTCGGCGTTGTTGTTGTAGCCACGGGTTTCCCAGAACCCCTTGAGATCGGCCTCGGCGAAGGTGATCCGCCGCACCCATTTCGCCGATTTCCACAAATAATAGCGCGGCACCAGAACCCTCAGCGGCCCGCCATGCTCGCGCGGGATCGGCTTGCCGTTCCAGCTATGAACGAGATAGCAATCCTCGGCGGCGAACTGTTCGAGGCGAAGATTGGTCGTGTAATCGTCATAAGACTCGAACAGGACATGGGTAACGCCCGGCTTCGGCCGCACCAGTTCGAGAATGGCACGAACCGGCACGCCCTGCCATTGGTTGTCGAAGCGCGACCACTGAGTGACGCAATGGATGTCGCAGGTGCTGTCTTCCTGCGGCAGCGCCGTCAGCGCGTCCCAGTCGAGCGTGACCGGGTTGTCCACCGCGCCGTCGAGCGCGAGGCGCCAGACGGAGCGCGGCACATCGGGCTGGATACCGAGATCGAGCACCGGCCAGTCCTTCACCTCGCGCTGGCCGGGCGGCAGACGCTGGGCAGGGTTCGCGGCGGTTCCGGTGAGCAACCTGCCCTCGCGCGCCCAGTCCTGCTTCCTGCCGATCAGTTTTTCCTTGATCTGGCCGACGATATTGACGCCGTCCTTGCCGGTCTCGTCCATCGCGGTCTCTGCTCCCTTAATGGGGATGTGTGTGAATCGGGTCGATCCAGGCGACCTCGCCCGGGGTTTCCACCGGCTCGATGTCCAGATTGACCACCACCGCCTCGTTGTCCGAACGGACCAGCAGGCATTCCAGCCGTTCGCTGCTACTCGCGTTGATTTCCTGATGCGGCACGTAGGGCGGCACATAGATGAAATCGCCCGGCCCGGCCTCGGCAACGTATTCCAGCCGCTCGCCCCAGCGCATCCGCGCCCGGCCGCGCACCACGTAGATCACGCTTTCCAGCGCGCCGTGATGATGGGCGCCGGTCTTCGCGTCGGGGTCGATGGTGACCGTGCCGGCCCAGAGCTTCTGCGCGCCGACCCGCGCCTTGTTGATCGCCGCCGCCCGGCTCATCCCCGGCGTCTGTGCTGTGTTCGGGTCGAGCCGGTCGCCGCGCACCACCCGCACGCCGTGGTCGCGCCAATGATCTTCTGGCAAATGCCCTGCTGAATGATCGCTCATCACCGGTTCCTCAACAATCTTGCCTTGTCGCGCTCCCAGTCGCGCTTGGCGATCGCCGCGCGCTTGTCGTGCTGCTTGCGCCCCTCGGCGACGCCGAGCGTCACCTTGGCCCGGCCGCGCGGGTTGAAATGCACGTCGAGCGGCACGACCGTCGAACCCTGCCGCGCGATCGCGCCGAGCAGCGTGTTGATCTCCTTGCGCTTCAGCAGAAGCTTGCGCGGCCCCTTGGTATCGAAGCGCGACAGAACACCGCCCTGATATTCCGGGATATACATATTGAACAGAAACATCTCGCCGTCGCGCTCGCCGGCGAACGCCTCGCTCAGGGTCGCCCGGCCGAGGCGCAGCGACTTCACCTCGGCGCCGCACAGAACGATCCCCGCCTCGATCGTATCGGTGATCGTGTAGTTGAACCGGGCCTTGCGGTTCTGCGCGGCGATGCCGTGCGAGATCATGCCGGATTTGCGGGCTTCCGCCATCAGGTGATCAGTCCGGCGCCCGCCAGCGCGGCGCGCACCTGGGCGCGCACAGGCTCGCTCAGCGGGGCAAGCGGCAGGCGGCAGAAATCGGTGCCGAAGCCGAGCAGTGCTGCGGCGAATTTCACCGGCGCCGGGCTGGTTTCGGCGAACATCGAATCATGCACCGGCACCAGACGCTGCTGGATCGCCATCGCCCCGGCGAGATCGCCGCGCCGCCAGGCCGAATGCATCTCGGCACAAAGCCGGGGCGCGATATTGGCGGTCACCGAAATGCAGCCCTGACCACCGGCGGCGAGGAAAGCCAGCGCGGTGTGATCCTCGCCGGAGAGCTGGCAGAACTCCGGCCCGCAGGCGATGCGGGTGTGCAGCGGGCGGGTCAGGTTGGCGGTCGCATCCTTCACTCCGGCGATGTTGCGGTGCTTCGCCAGCCGCGCCATGGTCGCAACACTCATGTCGACCACCGAACGGGACGGAATGTTGTAGATGAACACCGGCAACCCGGCCGCATCGGCGATCGCGCTGAAATGCAGGAACAACCCCTCCTGGGTCGGCTTGTTGTAATAGGGGGTGACGGTCAGGACGCCGTCGGCCCCGACCGACCGGGCGTGCTGAGCGAGCCCGATCGCCTCGGCGGTCGAGTTGGAGCCCGCGCCGGCGATCACCGGCACCCGCTTTTTCGCGACCTCGACCGTCAGTTCCACCACCCGTTTGTGCTCGGCGTGGGTCAGGGTCGGCGATTCGCCCGTGGTGCCGACCGGAACCAGCCCGTTGGTGCCCTCGGCGATCTGCCACTCGATGAAGCGTTCCAGCGCGGCCTCGTCGATGCCGCCATCTTCGTGCATCGGGGTGACCAGCGCGACCAGTGAACCATGAAGCATAGCAATCTCTCAATTTTCCCAATTCCGCCTACATTATTCTCGGCGCCGGTCCCGAACAAGGGATACGCTGGCGGGCGCAAGCCTGCTATTGCAGGGCACATGAAGAGCCCCGCGTTCCGGATCGCCGCCGCCGTCTTCAGCCTCGCCGCGACTACTGCCCTGGCGCACGCAGCACCTGCCGCGCCGGCACCGGAACCGGCACTCGTCCAGATCATGAACGATATAAAGTCGAACGACTGGACCGACGCGCAGAGCCTCGCCCTCGCCCAGCCGGACCGGCTGGTGGCCAAGCTGGTCACCTATTACCGCCTGCTCGATCCGGGGGCCGCGAGCGAGGTGGAAATCGGCACCTTCATGGCGCGCAATCCGGACTGGCCGGAACAGGCGATGCTGGCGCGGCGCTGGAGCGAGGCACTCGCCGCCGACCCCGACGATGCCACCGTGCGCGCGGAATGCGCCCGACGTCTGCCGGTCACCGCCGCGGCCGACGCGCGCTGCGCCGCCGCCTTTGCCGCCGACGATCCGGAAAAAGCTCCCCGTTTCGCCCGCCGGGCCTGGATCCACGGGTTCGTCGATCCCCAGGATGCCCAGGCGCTCCTCGCCCGCTATGGCTCGATGCTCACCCCGCGCACGAACCGGGCGCGCTTCCAGCGCCTCGCCCTAGCCGGCAATGCCTCCGCCGCCGAGGCGACGCTTCCCTTGCTCTCCCCCGCCGACCGGCAAGCCGGCGCGGCCTGGCTCGCGCTCGAACGCGGAACTGCGAATGCGAATGCCCTGATCGCCGCCCTGACCCCGGCGCAGCGGGCAATGCCGGTACTGTTTTTCGCGCGACTCGCCGCCGCTCCCGATCAGGCCGCCAAGCTCATGCTCTGGCAGAGCGAGGGCACGGCGGCGGAACAGCAGGCAGACGGACTCGCCCGCGCTTTGTTCTGGCGGCGGCGCGAGGCTTTCGCGCGCGATCTCCTGCAATCGGCCTATGCCATGGATGCCTATGCGCTGGTCGCCGCCGCCCGGCCGGACAGCGCGCTGAACAAGGCGGAACGGGATTTTCTCGCCGGCTTCATCGCATTGCGCTTCCTGCACGACCCCGGCCTCGCGCGGCCGTGGTTTCTTGCCCTGAGCCGCGATTCGGGTGCGGTGATCACACGGGCGCGCGCCTTCTACTGGCTGGCCCAGACCGAGAGCGGCAATGCCGCGAAGGCCGACCTTGCCCGCGCAAGTGCATACCCGGACACATATTACGGCCAGATCGCCGCAATACAGATGGGTGAAACACCGGAAGCACTCGCGGCAAGGATTCGCGCCGCCGGAGCGCCGAGACCGACCGTGGCGCAGGAAATCGGCTTCGCCGAGCGTGAACTGCCACAGGCCGCCGTGCTTCTGACCGAAATGGGAGCGCCGCGCCGCGCCCGCGCCTTCCTGCTGCGGATGGCCGAAATCTCGCCCGCGATCACCGATCGCTATCTCGATGCACGGCTCGCCGACGGGCTGGGCCAGACTTCGAGCGCGGTCATGGTCGCACGCCTCGCCGGGGTCGCGGGCGACATGCTGATCCGGCTCGGCTGGCCGATCCCGTCCGGCCTTGCCGCCGATCCGCCGGGCGCCGCGACCGGCCCTGACGTGGTGCTTTCGCTGATCCGCCAGGAAAGCAGCTTCAACCCCGATGCGGTCAGCCCGTCCGGCGCCGAGGGGCTGATGCAGTTGATGCCCGGCACGGCGCGGATGATCGCGGCGAAATCCGGTCTCGGCCTGCCCACGGCCGGGCTGCTGGCCGACCCCGCCGGAAACGTGGCCCTCGGCACGGCCTATTTCACGACCCTGATGAACCGCTTCGGCGACTGCCTGCCGCTCGCCATTGCCGCCTATAACGGCGGCCCTCACAATGTCGCCAAATGGATCGCGGCCAATGGCGACCCGCGTCTGCCGGCGAGCGCCGGCGGGGTGAACATGATCACCTGGATCGAGGAAATCCCGTTCGCCGAGACGCGCAACTACGTCCAGCGCGTCACCGAGGGAATCGTGGTCTACCGCGCGCTGGCCGGCAAACCGGCGACCGACCCGATCAGCAAGTGGCTGCCGAAATCATGAGGTTGAGCATGATTCTGGCTTCCGGTCTCGGCACCGGGTTCGCGCCACGCGCTCCGGGCACGGTGGGATCGCTGCCCGGCCTGCTGATCGGCTGCATCCTGCTCCATCGCGGCCACTGGCAACTGGCGGTCGGTGTGGTCGTGGTGAGCATCATCGGCCTCGTCGCGATTCCGCGCACCGGCAAAGCGGGAAGCGACCCGGGCTGGATCGTGATCGACGAGATCGCCGGCCAGATGATCGCCCTGCTCGGCCTGCCCTGGCTGACCGGCTCGGGTGTGGTTCTCGCCTTCCTGCTGTTCCGTGTGTTCGACATCCGCAAGCCGTGGCCGATCAGCCTCGCGGATGCACGCGCCGATGCGCTCGGCATCATGGCGGATGACTGGATCGCCGGCGGATTCGCAGCGATCATTCTCCTGATCCTGCAACTGGTCTGGCCGGAGTCGGGACTATGAATCCGAAAGCGAAAATCCTGCTCGACCTTGCCGTGGCACGCGGCCTTACGGTCACGACCGCGGAAAGCTGCACCGGCGGCATGATCGCCGCCGCGATCACCGATATCGCCGGCTCCTCCGCCGCGTTCGGGTTCGGCTTCGTCACCTACGCCGATTCGGCGAAGGTCGCGCTGCTCGGCATCGATCCGGCCCTGATCGCCCGTCATGGCGCGGTCAGCGCCGAGACCGCCGCCGCCATGGCCGGGGGCGCGCTCGCCCGCTCGGGCGCGGACCGGGCCGTCGCGGTCACCGGCGTCGCCGGGCCGGGTGGCGGATCAGCAACAAAGCCGGTCGGCACCGTCTGGTTCGGACTGGCGCGTCGCGACGGCGCCACGCTCACCGAACGTCAGGTTTTCCCCGGCGACCGTGCCGCGATCCGCTCGGCCACCGTCGACCGCGCGCTCGACCTGCTGATCGCAAGTCTTCAGAAATAACCGATAATTCCGGCCACAACTCCGGCCGCGAGCAGCAGCAGCGGATGGAGACGGGTTGTCAGGGCGAGCAGGGTCACCGCCCCGGTGATCGCCGCCGTACGCCAGCCATGATCGGCGGCACGGACCAGATAGGCCGATGCCGCCAGAAGCAGCCCGCCGGTGATCGGGGCGATCGCCACCTGCAATATCTGCCCTCGCGGAACCGCTCCCACACCCCGGCGGCCACAA
>DASVGZ010000211.1:0-2842 GCA_036379275.1 Acidiphilium sp.
AACACAAAGTTGTGGCGCGAACATTTCGCCGAACCGCAGAACGGCGCGATCCGCTCCACCATATCGGGATACATCGCTCCCCAGTGAAAGGTTTGCAGCGCGCCCATCGACCAGCCGGTGACCAGACGAATGCGTCCGATGCCGAATTTTTCGGTCACCAGACGATGCTGGGCGCGCACATTGTCATACGCGGTGACGTTCGGAAACCGCGGTCCGTTATAGGGTTCCGGCGTGTTGTCCGGCGAGGAGGACAGGCCATTACCCAGCATATTCGGGATAATGATGAACTGCTCCGCCGGGTCGAGCGCGCGGCCCGCGCCGATCAGCCATTCATTCTCGTAGTGCTGCGCGGAATACCAGGTCGGGTAGACGATCGCATTGCTCCTGTCGGCATTCAGAGTACCGAAGGTCTTGTAGGCGAGCCGACATCCGCGCAGCGTGGCGCCGCCTTGCAGGCGAAAATCGTCGAGATCGAAGATTTCATAATCGATGGTCATTGCAAGCCCTCCTGGCACAGAAAAATGTGCTCAATGCACGACCGCCATCCCCGGCATCGCACCGGCGAGCAGAAGATAACCCGGCACCCAGCAGGTATAGATACCCTGAAGAACGCAGATCACGCCAGTCGCTTTGGCCAACCCGCTACGGCCGAGCGAGAGCACCAGGAAGAACAGGAACCACAGCACGCCCCAGGACAGCCAGCAGATCGCGAACCAGTAATTCCAGGTGGTCACGGCGGTCGAGAACCCCTGGATGAAAACCGGAATCGTGGTGATCGCGACAAACAGGCAGTACCAGCCGAGCCCGCGTCCGTCGCCCCCGCTGCGGCGGTTCCAGGCGACCCAGAGATAGGTCAGGCTGAACAGGCAGATCAGCGCGGCTCCCTTGACCGATGCCGCATCCGCCCCCGGACCGAATGCCGAATAGGCGGCGATGGTGAGAGTCAGCAGCCCGACGAAAGCATTGATGATCGCGATTTCCTTGTCGCCGACCTTGCCGAGAAGCCATAACCCGTTCAGGCACAGAACCGCGCCCACCCAGAACAGAACCACACCGAGCAGCATGTTATCCTCCCATTGATTTTGCGTTGCATTACGTCGTCAGACGGACATAGAGGGCCGCCGCGCATTCGGGCAGTTTTTCGATCCGGTCGACATGGAGAACCCGGCGCGCGCCGAACATGCGATGAAGGTAACTCTCGCCTTCGCCATCGAGCCCGATGCAGAATACGTCGATGCCATCGCGTGCGAGTGCGTGCGCCGCGTGGCGCGCATCCTCGACCAGATATTTCCGGTCCGTCACGTCGATATCCGACGGTTCGCCATCGGTGATGACCAGAAGCAGCTTGCGCCAGGACTGACGGAGCGAAAGTTCGGCGCCAGCGTGACGCAGGGCAGCGCCGATGCGGGTCGAATACTCGCCGGCGAGGCCGGCGAGCCGCTGTTCCGCCAGACTGCCGTGCGGCTCGGCGAAATCCTTGATCCGGTAATAGCGGACATCGTCGCGCCTGTTCGAACAGAAGGCACGGATCGCAAACGGGTCGCCGCTTCGCTCCAGCGCACGGGCGAGCAGCGCCGCCGCCTCGACCTCGAGATCGAGAACACGCTGGCCACTCGCCGGGTTTCGATCGTTCGTGGATCGCGAGCTGTCGAGCAGAAGCATCACGGAAAGATCGCGCATCCGCCGCTCGAACCGCGTATAGACCCTGGAATCCGGGGTGATGCCGACCCGCCGGTCGATCGCTGCGGTGATGGCGGCGTCGAGGTCGAATTCCTCGCCGTCGGGCTGGCGGCGCAACCGGGTCGGCCGGCTGATCCGCGCCGACTGGATGACCGCGACCATGCGTTCCAGCAGCGCATGATGCCGGTGCAGAAGCAGAGCAAGCGGCCCGGCATCGCCGAGGGTTGGCTGGTACTCGACAAGAGTCGTCCAGTCGATCCGCGCTGTGCCTATCAGATGATCCCATTCGGGATAGCGCGCGACCGGAATGCCGGCGTCCGGATCGAGCGGCGTCAATTTGACTTTTTCGCTGTCTTCGGGCGGGGACTCCGGTGGTGGTTTGCCATCACTCGGTTCAAGTTGCGCGGGCAGCGGCAGCGAGTCGTCGTCTTCCGCCTCGTCACCGGTACGCTCGAAATGCCAGAGCCCCTTGTTATCGTCACGATAGACCGGCTCGACGACGTGATGGAGCCCGTCGAATTGCAGCCGCATCTGACCGAGATCGTTGCCGAGCAAACCGCCGATCCGCCGGCTGATCGCGGGATCGTGCCATTCCGGTTCGGCTTCGAAAAACATAAGCCGCGCTTTGGCGATCCAGGCATCGGGATCGGCGTGGCCCGGCGCGATCAGCGCGCGCGCCAGCCGCGCCATCAGCGAGGCAGCGGTGGGTGATGTCGTTGGTTCGGCCACGTGCCAGGGCAGCCAGTATTGCCTGAGGCCGGGCAGGTCACGCATCGCGAGGTGCTCGACCCGCGCATCCTCGATCAGCGAAACCAGTGCGATCTGCATGGGTTTCAGGCTGCCCGCAGGAAACCGCCTGCCGCCGTAGCGGAGATGCGCTTCCACATGCGCAAGCGCGGCGAGGTAGAGATGCCGCCCCTGCGCGCCCGAATACCCGCGAAACGTCACGGGGGCGAGAATTGCCGGCCCCGAAAAACTGGTGCGGCGCTGCCCGCCATCGGGATCGGCTTTGGCGGCGCGCAGCAGCGGCGCGAGACCCCAGAGCGATGTTCCGAAATATCCTAGTTGACGCTCAAGGGTGTCGAAACGATCGTCATCGTCGGTCCAGGCAACGCCGATGGTATCGCCTTTCAGTTCGCCTGCATCGCTGAGCGCGTGCATC
>DASVGZ010000212.1:0-2139 GCA_036379275.1 Acidiphilium sp.
TGTCTGCGGCGCGTCGACCAACGGGCTGATCGGCACCCACCTCATCACGATCTGCGGCGATCACGGAATCTCCGAAGTCCAGTCGGCCGGCCTGCTCGCCATGATGGGTATTTTCGACCTCTTCGGCACGACGGCTTCGGGATGGCTGACCGATCGCGTGGACAGCCGCCTCCTGCTGTTCTGGTATTACGGTCTTCGCGGCCTGTCGCTGATCTATCTTCCGGCCAGCTTCGTCATCACCGGCTACGGGCTGCCGCTGTTCGCCGTGTTTTATGGCCTCGACTGGGTGGCGACCGTTCCGCCCACCATCCGGCTCGCGGAAAAATCGTTCGGCAAGGAAAACGCGGCGCTGATGTTCGGCTGGATCGCCGCCGCGCACCAGATCGGCGCCGCGTCCGCCGCCTGGGCCGCCGGCTATCTGCGCACGATCACCGGAAGCTATTTCGATGCCATTACCGCCGTTGGCGTATTCTGCCTGATCGCCGCAGCCTTGACGCCGTTGATCGGCAGGGGGTACGGAACCCGCCGGCCGGTTCCGGCGATCGGATAACAAGGCTGAATGATGCCAGAAGCCCCGGAAATATGCAGTTGCTCGGCGCTGCGCCAGGCAGCACGCTACGTGACGAAGCTCTACGATGCCGAACTCGCACCCGTCGGCCTCGGGGTCAACCAGTATTCCATACTGGCCAAGCTCGACCGGTTCGGGCCACAATCGATCCAGGATCTGGCAGCGCTTCAGGTGATGGACCGCTCGACCCTCGGGCATCTGCTCCGTCCGCTCGAGCGGCGGAAACTCGTCGCACTCATCGTCGATGAACACGACCGCCGCAGCCGGCGGGTCGATCTCACCCGCACCGGGAAAGCCCTTGTGCGGAAGGCCCGGCCGTTATGGGCTGCGGCCGAGCAGCGGTTCGTGAGCACCTTCGGCGAAAACGCCGCCCAAAGTCTCAGGGTCACGTTGCGTCAGGTCACGACAACCGGATTTCCCGCCGTTCTACCCCCGTCATCGCGAACGAAGTGACGCGATCCATACCTCCGTAGCCAGAATCGTCATTGCGAGATCGCATCTTGCGATCGAAGCAATCCATCGTCCCGCAAACACACAAATAATCTAACATCACGCCACTATAACTATTGACAATCGCCGCAACATCGTTCATGGTTCGTTCGTGATTGCGACCGCCCCGCCGCCGAACCTCGCCAGCACTCTGGCAAACACCTTCATCGAGACCTTCACCGGTCTGATCGAGGGTCTCCGCGCTGCGGTTTTTACCCGTGGCAATGGCGGCGGCAATTTCGGCGATGAATCGAGCCTCGCCCTCTACGTCCCGCTTCTGGTCGCGCGGTTCACCCGCCTGATCACAAGGTTCAGAATCATCGCAACCACACCCTATCCGTTCATCCTGCCCTATCGGTTCCGTCCCGCCTACAATATGTCCAAAGAGGAATTTCGCGCGCGATACAGCGAGCGAAAGCCCGATCGCGTCAAATTCCCGCGCGGCTTCGCCTGGCTGGTCAACCTCGTCCCTGAAACCGGCGGTATCGCCGATGAATTTTGTTTTTTCCTCGCCGATCCCGAGGTCGCATACATCCTTGAGGAAGACCCTCGCTACGGCGATGCGCTCCGTCCGCTCTGCCACGCCCTTGGCATCAAAGTACCGGAGTGTCTGGCCAAAGTGGTCCTTGTCGATCCCTTCGAGAAACCCCGGCGTCCGGACTCAACCGGCAAGCCGATGCCGAGCAACATCCCGTTCGACGCCCAGGTTCCGCCCGAGCGCCGCTATCCCCTGTTTCTCGAACAGCTCGCCCGACTTCGCGAAGAACGCATCCGCGCCGCCCGCTCCCCGCCCTGACCGCACAGTCCCGCGCCCGCCCAACCCTGTCCGAGCCGTCGGACGGGGCAACAGGTGCTGGAAAATCTATCCCGCGGGCCAGAGCCAGGCGGCGCCGCGTACGCCCGACGAATCGCCGTGCCGGTTGCGCAGAACCGGCGTCTCGAATGTGTCGCTGATCACATAGGGCTTCATCAGCACCGGGACCCGCTCATACAGATGGTCCAGATTCGACAGCCCGCCCCCGAGCACGATCACGTCGGGATCGAGAATGTTGACGATCATCGCCAGTCCGCGCGCCAGCCGT
>DASVGZ010000213.1:0-2309 GCA_036379275.1 Acidiphilium sp.
TCCGGTATGGCCGTTATGCGGCCTGACGGCGGTTCATCGCCGCTTTCAGGTTCTCGTCGAGCTTGGCGAGGAAGTCCTGGGTGGTCATCCAGGGCTGTTCCTTGCCGATCAGGAGGGCGAGATCCTTGGTCATATGCCCGGATTCGACGGTATCGACGCAGACTTTTTCCAACATTTCGGCGAATTCGGTCACGTCCGGCGTGCCGTCGAACTTGCCGCGATAGGAGAGGCCGCGGGTCCAGGCGAAAATGCTGGCGATCGGGTTGGTCGAGGTCGGGCGCCCCTTCTGGTGCTCGCGGTAATGGCGGGTGACCGTGCCGTGAGCCGCCTCGCTTTCCACCGTTTTGCCATCCGGGCTCATCAGCACCGAGGTCATCAGCCCGAGGCTGCCGAACCCCTGGGCGACGATATCGCTCTCCACGTCACCGTCGTAGTTCTTGCAGGCCCAGACATAGCCGCCGTTCCACTTGAGCGCGGAGGCGACCATGTCGTCGATCAGCCGGTGCTCGTAGGTCAGGCCGCGCTTGTCGAACTCGGCCTTGAACTCGGCATCGAAAATCTCCTGAAACACGTCCTTGAACATGCCGTCATAGGCTTTCAGGATGGTGTTCTTGGTCGAGAGATAGACCGGGTAGTTGCGCAGCAGGCCGTAATTGAAGCTGGCACGGGCGAATCCCTCGATCGAGGCACGGGTGTTGTGGATGCCGAGCGCGACTCCCGGCCCCTTGAAATCGTGCACATCGAGAACCAGCGGCTTGCCGCCGTCGGCCGGAACGTAGGTGAGCTGAACCTTGCCGGGGCCGGGGATTTTGGTCTCGGCGGCACGGTAGATATCGCCATAGGCGTGACGGCCGATCACGATCGGCTGCGACCAGTGCGGCACCAACCGGGGTACGTTGCGGCAGATGATCGGCTCGCGGAAAATCGTGCCGTCGAGGATGTTGCGGATGGTGCCGTTCGGGCTGCGCCACATCTGCTTGAGGTTGAATTCCTTCACCCGCGCCTCGTCCGGGGTGATGGTCGCGCATTTCACCGCGACCCCGTATTCCTTCGTCGCCAGCGCGGAGTCGACCGTCACCTTGTCGTCGGTCGCGTCCCGGTGCTCGACGCCGAGGTCGAAATATTTCAGGTCGACATCGAGATAGGGCAGGATCAGCTTGTCCTTGATGAAGCCCCAGATGATCCGGGTCATCTCGTCGCCGTCCATCTCGACGATGGGGTTTTTCACCTTGATTTTCGCCATGACTGCGTTCCTCCGCGTTCGGGTCCGGGAGTGTCTATCATTTCGACCGCTCACGGCAAGACGGTGGACGGCGGGGCAGAGCTGCCCTAGGAAACCCCCGATCGGCAATGGAGGAGATCGGCATGGCGGCGGTGATGGGCCACGCGAGCGACTGGGACCGGGACGCGGCGCTGACTGCGGCACGGATCCTGCTTGAGATCAAGGCGGTGAATTTCCGCCCTGAGGAACCCTATACCTTCACCTCGGGCTGGAAGGCGCCGGTCTATATCGATTGCCGCAAGATCATCTATTTCCCGCGCGCACGTGCGAAGATCTGCGAGCTGGGTGTGGAGAAGCTGACAAGGCGGATCGGCTTCGAGACGATCGAGGCGGTGGCCGGCGGTGAGACCGCGGGGATTCCTTACGCTGCCTGGATCGCCGATCGTCTGTCCTTGCCGATGGCCTATGTCCGCAAGAAGCCCAAGGGATTCGGCCGCAACGCGTTGATCGAGGGTGACGTGCCGGAAGGCAAGAACACCTTGCTGGTCGATGATCTGACCACCGATGGCGGATCGAAAATCCAGTTCGCCAACGCCTTGCGCGACGCGGGCGCGATCTGCGATCACGTGTTCGTGGTGTTCTATTACGGGGTGTTTCCGGGCAGCCTTGCCAAGCTCGACGAGATGGGAATCTCGCTCCACCACCTCTGCACCTGGTGGGACGTTCTGGAAGCCTGCCGTGGCGGCAATTACTTCCCGGAATCGACCCTCGCCGGGGTGCGCAAATTTCTCGAGGACCCGGTCGCCTGGTCCGCCGCGCATGGCGGAGTTTCGAGCGCCGAAGAAGCTACCGCCCACAAGGCGGGAAAATAGGGAAACCGCTCCACTCCACCACGAAACCGCGCCATTCATCCAGACAGTGCGGTTCTTTTCCACGGTAATTTCGCCAGAACACCGGTTCCGCCCGGCCGGCCTGTTTCGCCGCTACTGTCCGCGATGCCAAGGCTCTGTTTGTTGCCGATATCCCGGACAGAATATGGTCGAACGGACCCGATGCGGGACGGGTTACGTTATTATTTCAATCCGGT
>DASVGZ010000214.1:0-8954 GCA_036379275.1 Acidiphilium sp.
CGCCAACGTCAATGTTCTGGCCTTCACCAACGATGGCGATGTCGGCACCCAGGGTGTCTGGCCGCTCGGCATTTCTCCGGGACAGCAGGTCACGCGCGTCGTCACCTACGCCGCCGATCACGGGCATACCCGCACCGCTGCGATCCTCCCCGACAATGCCTATGGACGGATAATGGCGAAGGCACTTCAGGCCAAGGTCAGCGAACTTGGCGCTCCCCCGCCGCAGATCGGCTATTTCGATCATTCCTTTTCAAGCCTGACCCAGACGGTGCGCAGCGTATCCGATTTTGCCGGCCGGGGCGCCGGCCTCGAAGCCAGAATCCACGCGGCCCAGAATCAGGATACCGAGGCCGGGCTGCAAGCCGCCGCGAAACTTGAACGCCAGCCGATTCCGCCGCCGCCGTTCGATGCGCTTCTGGTCGGCGCGACCGGCGAACAACTGGCCGAGGTTGGCACGCTGCTACCGTATTACGAGGCGGGACCGCCCCAGGTGCAGTTGCTCGGACCGGCGCTCTGGGCCAACGAAGCACGGGCGATGGCAACGCATGAAGCGTTGCGAGGCGCGGTCTATGCCGCTCCCGATCCGTCCGCCGGTCTTACCTTCGTCCAGAAATTCCAGGCCAGCTATGGCGGAGCCACACCTCCGGACATCGACAAGGTCGGGTTCGACGCCGCCGCGATCGCGGTCCTCGCCTCTCGCGAAGGTGGCTACACCGCACAGGTTCTCACCAACCCGGATGGTTTCTCGGGCACCGATGGTGTTTTACGCCTCGACCCGGATGGACGGGTTCAGCGCGGACTCGCCGTCTTCCAGGTCGAGCCGGGTGGTCCCCGGATCGTCTCTCCGGCACCGAGCCGCCTGCCACCGCCGTCCGCCCCGCCGACCAGCTGATCCGGCATGATCCGGCCGACCGCGACCGTCGCCGCATGGCTGGGCGGCCCTCCGGCGCTGGCGATAGTGTTTCTGACTGCCATCGGCATTTTGCGGCCATGGGTCGGTATTGCCTGTCTCATCGGCTGCGCTGTCTGGTCGCTCGGCGCCGGCTGGGTGCTCGCCCGTGACATTCGCGGTTTCGGTGAGAACATCGTGTCCGTGACACCGGGCGGCCCCAGGCTCATGACGGCCGGGCTGACCGATCTCGCGACGGCGACACGCCACGCGATCGATGCCGAGCGCCGCAAACAGCAGACTCTCGCGACCGGAGCCGATTCGAGCCGGATACTGCTCGACCGGCTGCCCGACTCCCTGTTCGAGCTTCGAGGCTCCTCCGACGCACGGTACATCGTCTGGCGGAATCCAGCGGCAATCCAGGCTCATGGCACAGAAGAATCCGCCCTCCTGCGACACCCGGTACTGCGAGCGGCCTTCAACGAGGCCGAGGACAGCGGTCAGCCGGTCCGTGCCTCATTGACCCTCACCGCGCCGATCCCGCGCGATCTCGATGCATTGGTCATCCACGCCGGCGCGGGCAGTCAGCCGGCATCGCTCTATCTGCTGATCGCCGACCGCACCCAGGAACGCCGGATCGAGCGGATGCGCGCCGACTTCGTCGCCAACGCAAGCCATGAATTGCGCACGCCCCTGACCAGCCTGATCGGCTTCATCGAAACCCTGCGCGGCCCTGCCCTGGGCGATGCCGAGGCAACGCCTCGGTTCCTCACCATCATGGCGGAGCAGGCCGACCGGATGCAGCGGATCATCGCCGATCTTCTCAGCCTGTCGCGGATCGAAATGACCGAGCACCAGCCGCCGGCCGAGACGGTGGCGATCGGCCCGCTGCTCCATCAGGTTGCCGGTTTCATGGAGCCGATCCTGCACGAGGCCGGTGCGACCCTTGACCTCGACATTCCATTCACCCTTCCGCAAATCCGGGGCGATTCCAGCCAGCTCACCCAGGTCTTCGTCAACCTGATCGAAAACGCGGCCAAATACGGGACAACCCGGGACTCTGGAGCGCCCGGAACCGACTCGATTCGCGTCGGCGTCACGGTCACACCCGATACGCGCTTCAGCCAGCCCGGGCTCGTGGTCGCCATCACCGATGAGGGCCCCGGAATTTCGCAAGAATACCTGCCCCGGCTGACCGAACGATTCTACCGGGTCGACAAGGGACGCGCCCGCACGATCGGCGGCACCGGCCTCGGGCTCGCAATCGTCAAACATGTGGTCTCGCGCCATCGCGGCCGGCTGGTCATCGAGAGTGCCGTGGGAATCGGCACCACATGTCTGGTCTGGCTGCCGCTTGCACCGGAGCCGGCACGCGGGTTACAGGACGGACAGATGTCGGTGGCCCGCAAGGGCTGAAACGGGAATGCAGGACGGGTTTGCCCGGGCTGCGGCTGCCCCCGCAACTGTGTGCGGCGAAAGCGATCCAGAATTCGGCCATTGCCCCGGCGGGCGAGAAGGCAGGATCGCTTCGTGACCCGCAAGCCAGGAGACCGGCCGGCATCGAGACGATGTGCGCGCATTCGGGCGGGGTGAACCGGACGCGAAGGGTGAAATTCCCGAGGCCGTCAGTCGCCACCATCACATTGCCGCCCGCTTCGGGCGGCCGACTGCGGAGACACGCGATGCGCCGCCTCGCCTGCACTTTTCTTTGCGCGCCCGTTTTCGGCGGATGCGCCTACGCCCAGACCCTTCCGCCCGGCAGCATTCCGATCCAGACCGTGGCAACCAGCTACGTTCCCACCCCGCTCGCCGAAACGCCGGCCAGCGTGACGGTGATCACCGCCGATGAGATGCAGCGCCGGGGCGATACCACTCTGGTTCAGGCACTCGCCGCCGTACCGGGTCTGAACGTCGTCCCATCGGGCGGCTCCGGCAATACCGCCAGCGTATTCATCCAAGGCAGCAATTCCGAGGATGTCCTCGTCCTGCTCGACGGTGTGCCGATCAACGACCCGTCGACTTCCAATGGTCTGTACAATTTCGGCGTCGAGGCCCTCGCCGACATTGCCCGCATCGTGGTGATTCGCGGCCCGATGTCCGGCCTTTACGGCTCAGGGGCGATCGGCGGGGTTATCAACCTGATAAGCAAGCGCGGTTCAGGCGCACCGCATGTCGATTACGATCTCGCCGGCGGGTTTCCGGGACAGGGTCAGGGCAGCGCGACCCTGTCCGGCCGCAGCGGTGCCTTCGATTATGCGATAACCGGCGCGCTGATCGAACAGGCCGGCTTCGACGACCTCGCCCGCCGCCTTTCGGTCTACCGGGGCATTCGCAATCCGTTCCGCTACAAGCTCGGCTCGCTCAATCTCGGTTATACGCCGATCGACGGCACCCGCATTTCACTGATCGTCCGTGCGCGCCAGACCGGTTCGACCTATCCGGAACTCGGTTATCCGATCTTCGATGATCCCTATGAAAACACCTACGACTCCCAGGTGTTCATCCGTTTCGGCGTGAAATCCCATCTGCTCGACCGGCACCTGACGACCTCGCTTTACGTATCCCATGTGCAGGACGACCGGCGCTACCTCGCCTTGCTGGACCCGAGCGATCCCAACGGCTTCGCCGGAAACAGTTCCTATGCCAGCGATCAGACGATGGTCCAGTTCAACAACATTCTGCGCCTGGACCCGATCGGCCCGGTCAGCAATGCCGCACTGGTCGCCGGCTTCGAACAGAAGCGCGATATCGCGTACCAGGATCTGAACGAGAGCTTTTTCGGCTCACCCTATCTTTCCACCGTCAACGCCAGCCAGATCGTCACATCATTTCACGCCAGCGCCCAGGGCACATTGTTCCACCGCCTGTCCCTGCTCGCCGCCCTGCGCGATGACGGCGTCTCCGGTTACGGCAATGTCGTCACCGGTCGGGTCGGCGCGGTCCTTGCGATTCCGGTCTTGTCGACCCGCCTCAAGGCCTCCTGGGGCACCGGTTTCCTTGCTCCCTCGCTCTACGATCTCCATGGTGTCGACAGCTATGGCTATCGCGGCAACCCGGCGCTCCGGCCGGAACGCAGCGCCGGCTACCAGATCGGCGCGACCACGACGCTCGCCGGCTTCGGACAAAGCGATTTCGTAACCATCTCGGTCGACTATTTCCATAACAACATCAAAGATTTGATCGAATTCGTCCAGATGTCGCCGACAGCCTCGACCGAGCAAAATCTTGCGGTCGCTCAAATCCACGGTGTCGAAACCGAAATCGACCTTCACCCCGCCGCATGGCTCGGCGCAAAGCTCGGCTACACCTATACAATCGCTCGCGACGGGGCGACTCATGCGGCCCTGCTGCGGAGACCTGAAAACGCCGGTTCAGCCCTGCTCGATATCAGGCCGATCCCGCAACTCGGCATCGACCCGGAAATCCGTTACGTCGGCCGGTTTTCCGACTACCTCTACCAGGACAATGGCTATCCGGTCACAACGGACAACGGTATCGGCTACGCCAAATCCGGCACGATCGCCGATCTGACCATCAGCTACCGTATCTCGCCGGCACTCACGATCTATGCGACCGGTAGAAACCTGTTCAACTCACGGTTCGAACCGGTCAACGGGCTTCAGATCCCCGGGCAGAATTTCCTGTTCGGCATCCGGGGGCGGATCGGGATGTAATCCAGCCGCCTATGGTCTATGGGGGACACCACGACAAAAGGGACTCCCCCGACCGGACATGACCTCACCGCTGCGCTTTGCCCTGGGAAGCTTTGGTATCGGCATACTCGTGCTCGGCCTGAAGGCCGCCGCCTGGCAGGTGAGCGGGTCGGCGGCCCTGTATTCCGACGCACTGGAATCGCTGGTCAACGTCGCTGCCGCGCTGATGGTATTCTATGCGCTGAAAACGGCGGCGAAGCCGGCGGATTCCGAGCACCCTTACGGTCACGCCAAGGCCGAACTTCTCAGTGCGGTCGCCGAAGGCAGCCTGATCGTCCTGGCCGCCGTGCTGATTCTCCAGAGTGCGGCAAAGGCGATCCTCGCCCCCCATCTGCCGGCGACGCCCTGGCTCGGTCTCGGCCTCAATGCCGCCGGCGGCGTGCTGAATGCCCTTTGGGCTCTGGTGCTGAACCGCACCGGCGCGTCCCGGCGCTACCCCGCCCTCGCGGCCGATCAGGCGCATCTGATCGCCGACGCGATCACCACGGTCGGCATCGTCGTCGGGCTTGCCATTGCGGTACTGGCGCGGATTCCATTGCTGGACCCGCTGATCGCCATCGCCATCGCCTGCCAGATCGCGATGATCGGCGGGCGCACCGTGCTGCAATCCCTCAGCCTGCTGCTCGATCGCGCGCCACCGCCATCCATAGTGGAGCGTATCAGGACGCTGGTCGGCATCCATGCGATCGGCGCGATCGAAGCCCACGACATGCGGGTGCGCCAGGCAGGGCAATCGAGCTTCCTCGAATTCCATCTGGTCGTTCCCGGCGGCATGAGCGTCTCGGCGGCGCACGAGATCTGCGACCGGATCGAGGCGGTTCTGAAGACCGAGATGCCGGGCGTGATCATCACGATCCATGTCGAACCGGATCACAAGGCCAAGCATCAGGGAGTTCTGGTGGTATGAGGTGCCCGATATGGTAAAGCTCGACCGCATCGTTACCCGCGGCGGCGACGGCGGTGAAACCTCGCTTGCCGATGGTACCCGCCTGCGCAAGGATCACCCCCGCATCCAGGTTCTCGGCGCGCTCGACGAGACCAATGCCGCGCTCGGCGCGCTGCGCGTTCCCTGTGCCGACCGGCCTGCGATCGACCGGATCCTCGCCCGTATCCAGAACGATCTGTTCGACCTCGGCGCCGATCTCGCAACCCCCGGGGATCGGCCCGGCCCAAAACTGACCGAAGCCTATCTTCTCCCGCTCGACGAGGCGATCGTGACACTGAACCAGTCCATCGCCCCCCTGCGCAGTTTCATCCTGCCTGGCGGTTCCGAGGCAGCCGCGCGCGCCCATCTCGCCCGCGCCGTCGCCCGACGCGCCGAACGCGACCTCGTAGCACTCGCCGCCTCGGACCCGATCTCGCCGATCCTGATCCCGTATATCAACCGTCTGTCGGATTTCCTGTTCGTTCTGGCACGAAGCCTGAACGATGATGGCCGGACCGACATCCTCTGGGTGCCAGGAGGTTCGGACTGAGAACCGCATGGTCGAATTCCGCGATCTCGAAGTCATTTACTGGATCGTCAAGCTCGGTGGCTTCCGCAAGGCGGCAGCGCGGCTGAACACCACCCAGCCGGCGATTTCCAACCGCATTACCCAGATCGAACGGCAATATGGCATCTCCCTGTTCGAGCGCGGCCGGCGCAAGCCGGTTTCACCCACCGCGCGCGGCCTTACCTTCTTCATACATGCCGAGCACATGCTGCGTCTCCACGAGGCGCTTATTGCCTCACTCAAGGAAACCGAAACCCTGACCGGCACGGTCAGGCTCGGTGTTTCGGAAACCCTCGTCCAGACTTGGCTGTCCACCCTGATTCGCGACCTGCTTCAGACCCATCCGGGGATCACGCTCGACATTTCCGTCGATATCTCGACGACATTGCGAGACGGCCTGAATCGCGGCGAACTCGATCTCGCCTTCATGCTCGAAGGGCTGACACCGGCCAAGGCCGTGACCCTGCCCCTCAGCGACTATCCGCTCGAATGGGTTGCCTCCCCCGACCTGCCGCTCGGTGACGGGATTCTCGACCTCCGGCACCTCGTTGCCTGGCCGATCCTGACCTTCTCCAGCCGCACCCAGCCTTACGAGCGGATCGCCGCACTGTTCAAAAATCCTGCTCTTGGTCCGGTACGCCTGTTCGGCAATGGTTCGCTATCCTCCATCGTTCGCCTCGCCGTCGATGGCATGGGTATCGGCGCGATCCCGCCAGTCATCATTCGCGAGGAACTCGCGTCCGGCCGGCTGCGTATCTTGACCACTTCGGTGAAGCTGCCCACGCTGAGCTTCGCCGCAACCTATCTGGACGGGCCGGGCGCGGGTCTGGCTGCTCTCGTGGCGAATCGGGCGCGCGAAGTGGCAGTCAGCTATTGATCGGATTTAGATATCAGAATCAATCATCAATGAAAATTTGATGCAATCCAAAAACGCCCTATCCTGAACCTGAACAGAGTGGCTGCCGTATGGGACGAACCGCAAGCCACGATCAGGGGAAACAGCAATGGAAGCGTTCGAGAAGACAGACATCCATGACTTCGCAACGGATGTCGTTCCAGACAGCCACCGGAAGTGGCATTGGCTCAGCATCGGCAATGTCCTGATCGGCGTGGCGACGGCCATGTTCTTCATGGCCTGGGGCGGCGAACTCACCGGGAAATACGGTGGCTCGACCACGATCCTCGCGATGGTGATCGGCACCATCGTGATCGGCGGAGCCGGTTTCCTTTTCTCCCAGCTTGGCGTTCGATACGGACTGAGCAGCAACCTGCTTTCCCGTGAGCCATACGGGCAGTACGGCAGCGCGATCGCGACCTTCATTTACGCTTTCAATTATCTGATGTTTTACGCCTTCGAAGGCGCGATCATGATTTCGGCCATCACCAGCTATTTCCCGCATACATCGAAAGCCCTGATCTACATCGTATTCACCGTGTTCATGATCCTGCTGGCCGTCTATGGCATGAAACTCATGGCGCGCCTCATGTGGATCACTTTGCCGGTCTATCTGCTCGGTCTGATCCTGCTGTTCGTCCTCAATCCAAAAATCGGCACTCTCTCGCTTCCGGCCTGGACCGCCGCACACCATGCATTCAGCATTACGGCACTCGGCGGCGCCATCGCGACCGTTTTCGCCTTGATCACGATGTCGACCCAGGGCGCCGACTACGGACGGATGCTGAAGGCCGAACATGCCAAAATCGGCAGTCTCGCCCTCGGTTTCGGCGTCATGTTCGTCACGTTTTGCGTGGTCACTTTGCTGGGATCGTATATCGGTACGTCGATCGGCCAGACCAATCCCGGAAAATATTTCGTGTCGACACTCGGTTTGTTCGGCCTGTTCGTGGTCCTGCTCACGCAAATTCGAATCAATGTTGTCAACATGTATAGCGGTTCTCTCGCGTATTCGAACTCCCTCGACATGATCAACGTCCGGACACGGACCTGGATACGATCCGTGTGTGCGGCAGTCGTCGCCATTGCCGGCGTCCTCCTGATCGCTTTCGGGATTTTCGAGCATCTTCTGGAAGTCCTCACGGTCGAAGGACTTTTCATCATGGCCTGGGGAGCCAGCGTCATCTCCTACTATTGGCTCAGCGGCCGGAACAAGGCCGAGAAGCCCCGGATCGCTCTCACTGACCTTCGCAAGTTCGAACCGATCGGAATGACAACCCTGATCGTCAGCCTCGTCATTTCCATTCCGCTGGAATTCGGCGTGCTGGGGAGCGAACTCTCCACGCTGGCTCCTTTTATCAATATCGTTCTGGCTCTCGGTCTGCCGGCAATTCTGTATCGCGCGCTTCCCGCCTTTCGCCCGACACGCTCCATGCAATGGGTCCAGAAACCAGCCGTCAGCACGGCGGCCTATGGCTCTGATTCGTGATCGAAATCTGAGCCCCATGAACCTCCAGAATCCGGCCCTCCTGACATCGGCAAATACACGGGCACGCGCCGCCGTGGGGATGCTTTCCGGCCCCACGGCCGGACTTGCCCCGGGGTTTGTCCAAGGCAATATCGTAATTCTGCCCGCCGAATACGCGTCTGCATTCGAAGCGTTCTGCCGCGCCAATGCACAGGCCTGTCCGCTGATCCATACCGCTCCACCGGGCGATACGGCTCTCGCTCCACTCGGAGCGGGAATCGACATCCGCACCGACCTGCCCCGCTACCGGGTGTTCCATGACGGAATCTGCACGGGACAACCCACCGACATCAGCGACATCTGGCGCGATGACCTTGTGACATTTGTCATCGGTTGTTCCTTCACCTTCGAGCGGGCCTTGCTCGCGGCCGGACTTCCGGTCCGTCATATCGAGCAGGGACGCAACGTCGCGATGTACCGCACCAGCCTTCCTGCC